>NZ_JBAUSA010000340.1:0-4953 GCF_049581465.1 Caballeronia sp.
CCACCGGTGTCCACACGCCCCGCAGCGCCGGCACCTTTGGCGACGGGCTTTGATCCCGCAACGGGCCTTTCCACCGACGTAGCCAGCGGGCGCGCAATCGATCCTGTCACGGGGCGCGCGTTCGAGCCGGCTACGGGTCACACGATCGATCCAGTCACCGGACGCACGATCGATCCCGTGACCGGCCATAAACTTGATCCTGTCACGGGGCGCGCAATCGACCCTGTGACGGGACGCGCCATTGATCCGGTCACGGGCGCGCGTGCAGAACCGGGGTTCGCGGCTGACCCGATTCGTCGCGATCCAATCTGAACCGGACGGCGCTCATAGAAGAATCGAGCGCCGGCTTTCGTTTTATGTCGTGCTATGGCCGGTTTGTGAACCGGCCATCTATATTTATGGATGATGCATCGCGCGCTGTATCAGGACATTGTCCTCGCCGCCTGCGTTGCGCCTTCCGCCCCCTTTCCGTTCACTTGCCTCCCGGCCGCTGCCATGCACGACAAGATCCTGATTCTCGATTTCGGTTCCCAAGTCACCCAGCTCATCGCGCGACGCATTCGCGAATCGCATGTGTATTCGGAGATCCATCCGTACGACGTCGACGACGCCTTCATCCGCACATTCGCGCCGAAGGGCATCATTTTGTCGGGCGGCCCGAACTCGGTCACCGAACGCGGCTCGCCGCGCGTGCCGCAGATCGTGTTCGATCTCGGCGTGCCGGTGCTGGGCATTTGCTACGGCATGCAGGTGATGGCCGCGCAGCTTGGCGGCAAGGTGGCGCTCGGTCACGTTCGCGAGTTCGGCTATGCCGAAGTGCGTGCGACTAACCACACTAGCTTTCTGGAAGGCATCGAAGATTTCCATACGCCGCAAGGCGACCCGATCCTCAAAGTGTGGATGAGCCACGGCGACAAAGTGACCGACATGCCGGCAGGATTCAAGGTGATGGCATCGACGCCCGCCTGCCCGATCGCTGCAATCGCCGACGACGAGCGCCATTTCTACGGCGTGCAGTGGCATCCCGAAGTCACGCACACGGTGCAGGGCCGCGCGATGCTCGACCGCTTCGTGCTCGAGTTGTGCAAGGCGCGGCCGGATTGGGAGATGGGGCATTACGTCGACGAAGCGGTCGAGAAGATCCGGGCGAAGGTCGGCAGCGAACACGTCATTCTCGGTTTGTCGGGCGGCGTGGATTCGTCGGTGGCTGCGGCGTTGTTGCATCGTGCGATTGGTGCGCAACTGACGTGCGTGTTCGTCGATCACGGGTTGCTGCGGCTCAACGAAGCCGAGCAGGTGATGACCACGTTTGCGGATCACCTCGGTGTGAAAGTGATTCACGTCGATGCCAGCAAGGTGTTCTTGGCGAAGCTTGCCGGTGTGACGGATCCCGAGGCGAAGCGCAAGATTATCGGCGCGGAGTTTGTCGAGGTGTTCCAGACCGAAGCCAACAAGCTGAAGGATGCGAAGTGGCTCGCGCAAGGGACCATTTATCCGGACGTGATCGAGTCCGCGGGCAAGGGCAAGAAGGGCCACACGATCAAGAGTCATCACAACGTGGGCGGCTTGCCTGAGACGCTGAATTTGAAGCTTCTCGAGCCGCTGCGAGAGTTGTTCAAGGATGAAGTGCGCGAGCTCGGCGTGAAGCTGGGCCTGCCGCCCGGGATGGTCTATCGGCATCCATTTCCCGGCCCTGGACTGGGTGTGCGGATTCTCGGCGAGGTCAAGCGCGAGTTCGCCGAACTGCTACGCCACGCGGATGCGATTTTTATCGAGACGCTGCGCAATACCATCGATAAGGAATCGGGCAAGTCCTGGTACGACCTGACTAGCCAGGCTTTCGCGGTGTTCCTGCCGGTCAAGAGCGTGGGTGTCATGGGCGACGGGCGGACTTATGAGTATGTCGTGGCGCTGCGGGCCGTGCAGACGCTGGATTTCATGACCGCGCATTGGGCACACTTGCCGCATGAGTTGTTAGGGCATGTTTCTAACCGGATTATTAATGAGGTTCGCGGGATTAATCGCGTTGTTTATGATATTTCGGGGAAGCCGCCGGCGACGATTGAGTGGGAGTGATCAGACGTCTGGCATTCGCTCGCATTCAATAGCAGAAAACCAACCTAAGCCCGTGTTGTAGCGGGCTTTTTTGCGTTGTGCGTCTGGCAACGTCGGGCGAGTTGCAGCACTACTTTCGAAGGCTTGCCAACGTCATGAGGACGACGGTTGAATCGATGACCGCTACTCGATTTTCAACAACTCCTCACCGTACCGCTTCGAAAATATCCCGCAGCCATTGTGCGAACACCCGAACGCGGGAAGACAACTGCCGGTTCTGCGGATACAAAATCGAAGCCGGCATGGGCGGTGGCGGAAAAGCATCGAGCACGACCCTGAGCTTTTCCGTCGACAGCTCCCCCATCACCCGATACCGCGGCACCTGAGCTATTCCCAATCCCGCCACCGCCGACCCCGTGTACAAATCCGCGCCGGTAACCGCCACCACCGCGCTGAGCTGGATCTCGACTACGCGGCCATCGACGGTAAATTCCATCGGCAAGATCCGCCCCGATCCGCTCGACAAATAATTCACCGCCCTATGCGCGCCCAGCGCCTCAAGTGTTTCCGGTTCTCCAAACTGCTCCAGATACGCTGGACTCGCCACCGTGACCTGCTCCAATAGCGCGACGCGTCGTCCGATCATCGACGAATCCTGAAGCGTCCCCGCCCGCAGCACGCAGTCGATGCCCTCGCGCACCAAATCCACCAACCGGTCGTCCTCGCCGATCTGCAATTCGATATCCGGATACTGCGCGATGAACTCAGGTAGCGCCGGCACGACGAAATGCCGGGCAAGCGTCCCCTGCATATTCACGCGCAGCAGACCCTTCGGCGCGACGTTGCGGAACGAACCCTCCGCTTCCTCCATGTCCGCGATCAATCGCACGCAACGCCGGTAGAACGCCTCGCCGTCGTGCGTGAGTCGCACTGTGCGCGTGGTGCGCTCGAGTAGTCGCGTCCCCAGTCGTTCCTCCATACGCTTGAGCAGGTTGGTTACGGTTGCCCGCGGTATCTGCAGGTCGTCGGCGGCTTGCGTGAAGCTGCTGCGCTCGGCGATACGAATAAACACCTGCATTTCCTGAAACCGGTCCATGGCGACTCGCGAGTTTCGATTGTTAAAGTGAATGGAATGATATTAGCAAATCCAGAGTAATTATCAATCGATGTGAATGATCGATACTTCATTCCACGCACTCACCACCCCCAACGGAGCGAATCATGAGCACAGTCAAGAACAGCCAGGTAGCCATTGTCACGGGCGCATCGCGCGGTATTGGCGCAGCCGTGGCGCGGCGTCTCGCCAACGACGGTTTTGCAGTCGCCATCAACTACGCATCAAGCTCGAAAGAAGCTGATGCGCTCGTCGCGGAACTCGCCGCGCAGGGCGCGAAAGCCATAGCGATCAAGGCCGACGTATCGAAGGCCGACGAAGTACGCGCCATGTTCGACGCGATCGAACAGCAACTCGGCAAGATCGACGTGCTGGTGAACAACGCAGGTGTACTGAAGACAGTGCCGCTGGCCGACACCTCCGACGCGCTTTACAACCAGACCTTCGACATCAACGTGCGCGGCACCTTCAACACCCTGCGCGAAGCGGCAGCGCGGATGAACGACGGCGGCAGGATCGTGAATTTCTCGAGCACGACGCTTGCCCTGAATATGCCCGGCTACGCCGTCTACAACGCGACGAAGGCGGCGGTCGAAGCGTTCACCCATGTGTTCGCGAAGGAACTGCGCGGCCGCAACATCACGGTGAACGCGGTTGCTCCGGGTCCGATCGCGACCTCGCTTTTCCTCGATGGCAAGACCGAGGAACAGATCCAGGCCTTCGCCAAGATGCCGCCGCTGCAACGCCTTGGCCAACCCGAAGACATCGCGTCGGCCGTGTCGTTCCTCGCCGGTCCGGATGCGGGCTGGGTCAATGGCCAGATCCTGCGCGCCAATGGCGGTATCGCTTAAGCAGGCAGCCCCGCACGCCTATCTCAACGTTTCGGAGAACTACCATGAAATCAGTCATTTTGGTAACGGGTGCGGGCACGGGTATCGGCACGTTGAGCGCGTGTGCGCTGGCCGGAGCCGGGCACATTGTGTACGCGACCATGCGCGATGTGGAAGGCCGCAATCGCGGACGTGCCGACGAATTGCGGGCTGTGTCGCGGAGCAGGGGCATCGCGTTGATTCCGCTGGAACTCGACGTTCTCTCGCAGGATTGCGCCGATGCCGCCGCCGCGACCATCGTCCGCGAGCGCATTGGCATGGGCGATCTGCTTGAAGCGAAGGTGACGAAGTGATGAACGCCGGGCGTATCGTTCGCGGCGCCTGGCTTAGCCTTCTCGTGCTGAGCGCCGCGTGCGGCCAGCAGGAGGCGTCACAACAGGAGGACAACACCATGAAAGCATCGACGACGTATTTGTATCTGCTCAGGAAGACGCCGTTTTTTGACCGCCTGAACACGGCGCAGTTGCGCTGGACGATTGATCATTCACGCGAGTGGGAGGCGCAGGCGGGAACGGTGGTGGCGAATTGTTCATCGGCGGATAAGGGCGATGATTTCTGGATCTTGCTCGATGGCCGCTGGCAGGTGGAACACGACGGTCACACGTACCCTGCCGGTCATGCCGATGCAGGCAAGTGGTTCAGCGCTTCGGAGACCTCAGGAAGTTGCCAGTTGGTGACCACGGGACACAGCTACGTGATGAAGATTACGCGCGCCGACATGAACGACATGCTGGGCCGAGGTTTCGCTTTTGAGTCGCACTTGCAGCAGGGCCATGCTTATTACCGGACGATGTTCGCGGTTGCTTCGGCGAGTCATTGAATGCTATCCACCCACAACGGATCCACCAATCCCCACCGGCGCTTGCCATTTCAGAATCGCGCATATCCATAGCT
>NZ_JBAUSA010000341.1:0-13552 GCF_049581465.1 Caballeronia sp.
GAAGTTCTCGGCGACATCTACCTGGGCAAGATCAAGAAGTGGAACGACCCGGCAATCGTCGCGTTGAATCCGAAGCTGAAGCTGCCGGATGACGACATCGCGGTCGTGCGTCGCGCTGACGGTTCCGGCACGAGCTTCATCTGGACGAACTACTTGTCCAAAGTGAACGCCGAGTGGAAGAGCAAGGTAGGCGAAGGTTCGACGGTCAACTGGCCGACGGGCACGGGCGGCAAGGGCAACGACGGCGTCGCCGCGTTCGTTCAACGCCTGCCGGGTGCTATCGGCTATGTGGAATGGGCGTACGCTAAGCAAAACAAGATGACGTATGTCGACTTGAAGAACGCGGCAGGCAACGTGGTCGAGCCGAAAACGGAAACGTTCAAGGCAGCGGCAGCAAGCGCGGACTGGTCGAAGTCGTTCTACCAGATCCTCACGAACGAGCCGGGCAAGGACGCATGGCCGGTTGTCGGCGCAACGTTCGTGTTGCTGCACACGACGCAGGACAAGCCCGCTCAAGGCACGGAAACGCTGAAGTTCTTCGACTGGGCGTTCAAGAACGGTACGTCGGCGGCTGATAACCTGGACTACATCTCGCTGCCTGATTCGGTTGTGGCCGAAATCAAGACGCAATGGAAGTCGAAGGTCAAGGACGCCGCGGGTAAGTCGGTCGTTCAGTAAGCTGGCCCGAGTAGAGTAAGCGGCCGGCAAGTTTGTAGTCCAGTACCAGTCTCACCGCGCGGCACCCGCCGCGCGGTTCATCCGAAGGTTCCCATGTCGGACATCAACCTCTCGTCGGCCCCGCCTGCCAGTGGCGTACAGCGCGCTCCGAGCCGCTTTGGCGACGTCATTTTCGGCGGCCTGACCCGGCTCGCCGCGGTCGTTACGCTGCTGCTGCTGGGCGGCATCATCGTATCGCTCGTCGTGGCTTCGTGGCCCACGCTCGAAAAATTCGGACTCAGTTTTCTCTGGAAGTCGGAGTGGGACCCGCAGACCGATACGTTCGGTGCGCTCGTTCCTATCTACGGCACCATCGCTACATCGATCATCGCGCTGATCATCGCCGTGCCGGTGAGCTTCGGCATTGCGCTGTTCCTGACTGAGCTCGCGCCCTCCTGGTTACGCCGGCCGCTCGGCGTCGCAATCGAGTTGCTCGCGGCCATTCCGTCGATCGTCTATGGCATGTGGGGCCTGCTGGTTTTCGCGCCCATCTTCGCGACCTATTTCGAAAAGCCGCTGGGCAAGCTGCTCGGCAACGCCTGGCTGATCGGCCGCTTCTTCCAGGGGCCGGCTATTGGTATCGGTATCCTGTGCGCCGGCGTGATCCTAGCGATCATGATCATTCCGTACATTGCGTCCGTGATGCGCGACGTGTTCGAAGTGACACCAGTCCTGCTGAAGGAATCGGCTTACGGCATCGGCTGCACGACCTGGGAAGTGATGTGGAAAATCGTGCTCCCGTTCACGCGGACCGGCGTGATCGGTGGCGTGATGCTTGGCCTCGGCCGCGCACTCGGCGAGACGATGGCGGTAACGTTCGTGATCGGCAACACCAACCTGCTCGATAACGTCTCGCTGTTTTCGCCTGGCAACAGCATCACCTCGGCGCTCGCGAACGAGTTCGCCGAAGCAAGTCCCGGCTTGCATACATCGGCTTTGATGGAACTCGGGCTGATCCTGTTCCTGATCACGTTCATTGTGCTGGCGATGTCCAAACTCATGCTGCTCCGACTCGAAAAAGGGGAGGGCGCCAAGTGAGCCAGCCGACCTTGCAGTTCCCCGGCTCCGGCAATCCGGAGCGCGAAGAAGCGACACGCATCAAGCTGCAGCGGCGTCGGCGCGGCACCAATGTCGTGGCGCTCGTGTTGTCGCTCGCGGCCATGGCGTTCGGCCTGTTCTGGCTCATCTGGATTCTGTTCACCACGCTCAAGCTGGGTATTGGCGGCCTGTCGATCGACATGTTCACGCAATCCACGCCGCCGCCCAATACCGACGGTGGTGGCTTGCTGAACGCGATTGCCGGCAGCCTGATGATGGTTGGGCTTGCCACGTTCATCGGCACCCCGCTTGGCATCCTGGCCGGTGTGTACCTCGCGGAATATGGGCAAAAGGGCTGGCTCGCCGCCGCAACGCGCTTTATCAACGACATCCTGTTGTCGGCGCCGTCGATTGTGATCGGCCTTTTCGTCTACGCGATCGTCGTGGCGCAGATGGGGCACTTCAGTGGTTGGGCGGGCGTGATCTCGCTGGCGCTGCTGCAGATCCCGATCGTGATCCGCACGACCGAAAACATGCTCAAGCTGGTGCCGAACGCGCTGCGTGAAGCGGCGTTCGCGCTCGGCACGCCGAAGTGGAAGATGATCGTCTCGATCACCTTGAAGGCGTCGGTGAGCGGTATCGTCACGGGTGTGTTGCTGGCTGTCGCCCGTATCACGGGGGAAACCGCGCCGCTGCTTTTCACGGCGTTGTCCAACCAGTTCTTCTCGTGGGACATGAACCAGCCGATGGCGAACCTGCCCGTCACGATCTACAAGTTCGCGATGAGCCCGTTCCCACAATGGCAAGCGCTCGCGTGGGCCGGTGTGTTCCTGATCACGCTCGGCGTGCTCGGCCTGAACATCCTGGCACGCACGATCTTTTCGAAAAAATAAGGCGGAGTGATTCCATGAACGCGGTCGAAACCGATATCAGCGCCCGGAATGCGAACCCGGCGAGTAACAACGCGAATGCAAATTCAGCCGAGCGCGGCGCGTCGCCCGGTGGCTTCAAACCGGCTCACCAGGCACCGCCGGTGGGTTCGATGAAGGCGAAGATCGAGGTGAACAACCTCAACTTCTTCTACAACAAGTTTCACGCGCTGAAGAACGTGAACCTGCGTATCCCCGAGCACAAGGTGACGGCGTTCATCGGTCCGTCGGGTTGCGGCAAGTCGACGCTGCTGCGCACGTTCAACAAGATGTTCGCGCTGTATCCGGAGCAACGGGCAGAAGGCGAGATCCTGATGGACGGCAGCAACCTGCTCGACGCCAACCGCGATATCTCGCTGCTGCGCGCGCGCGTGGGCATGGTCTTCCAGAAGCCGACGCCGTTCCCCATGTCGATCTACGACAACATCGCGTTCGGCGTGAAAATGTTCGAACAACTGTCGCGCTCGGAGATGGACGACCGGGTGGAATGGGCGCTGACCAAAGCGGCGCTGTGGAACGAAGTGAAGGACAAGCTTCAGCAGAGCGGTTACGGCTTGTCGGGTGGCCAGCAGCAGCGCCTGTGCATCGCGCGCGGCATCGCGATCCGGCCGGAAGTGCTGTTGCTCGATGAACCGTGTTCCGCACTCGATCCAATTTCGACGGGGCGTATCGAGGAATTGATCGCGGAATTGAAAAGCGATTACACGGTCGTCATCGTCACGCACAACATGCAGCAGGCAGCGCGTTGTTCGGACTACACTGCTTATATGTATCTGGGCGAATTGATCGAATTCGGCGATACGGAAAAAATCTTCATCAAGCCGTCCCGCAAGGAAACGGAAGACTATATTACCGGCCGCTTCGGCTGATTTAGCAAAATGGATCGCCCGGTTAGTCTTCCGGGCAGTCACACGGGCTAGAAAAGGACTTCAGGAGTAATACATGTCCGATAAACATTTGTCGAGCCAGTTCGACGCCGATCTGAATGCGGTGTCGTCGAAGGTGCTGGAAATGGGTGGTCTGGTCGAGTCGCAGATCATCAGCGCGATGCAGGCGCTGAATACCTTCGATATGGAAATTGTCGAACAGGTTATTCTCGCCGAACAGCGCCTCAATACAATGGAAGTCGAGATCGACGAAGAATGCAGCAATATCATTGCGCGCCGTCAGCCGGCCGCCCGTGATTTGCGCCTGCTCATGGCGATTTCGAAAACCATCACGAACCTCGAACGTGCCGGCGACGAAGCCGAGAAAATCGCGAAGCGCGTCAAGCGCATTAACGAAGACGGCATGGGACGTAACGTCAATATCGCCGAGATCAAGCTGTCCGGCGAAATGGCGGTGTCCATCCTGCGTCGCGCGCTCGATGCTTTTGCACGCCTCGACACGGTTGCGGCGGCGCAGATTGTGCGCGACGACAAAGCCATCGACGAAGAATTCCGCGCGTTCGTGCGCAAGCTGGTGACCTACATGATGGAAGATCCACGCATGATTTCGGCGGGGCTCGATTATCTGTTTATCGCTAAAGCGGTAGAGCGGATCGGCGACCATGCCAAGAACATTGCGGAATTCATTATTTACATTGTGAAGGGAACGGATGTCCGGCATGTGTCGCGGGATCAACTGGAGCGCGAAGCACTTAGCTGATCGTCATTTCGATCTTTCAAATTTACTTACGCGAAGAAGGTTACAGAGGTGCCGATGCCTAGCAGCATTCTCGTCATAGAAGACGAACCCGCAATTTCCGAATTGATCTCGGTGAATTTGCAGCACGCCGGGCATTACCCGATTCGCGCCTATAACGCGGAGCAGGCGCAAAATCTGATCAGCGACGTATTGCCGGATCTCGTCCTGCTCGACTGGATGCTGCCGGGTAAATCCGGTATTGCATTCGCGCGCGAGTTGCGTAGCAATGAACGCACAAAGCATATTCCGATCATCATGCTCACCGCACGCGGTGACGAGCAGGATAAAGTGCTCGGCCTCGAAATTGGCGCTGACGATTACGTCACGAAGCCGTTCTCGCCGAAAGAACTCATGGCGCGGATCAAGGCGGTATTGCGTCGCCGCGCACCGCAATTGACCGAAGACGTCGTCGCAATCAATGGGTTGCGTCTTGATCCGGCTACGCATCGAGTAGCGGCTAACGGGCATTCGGCTGATTCCGCCGGCGATATCAAGCTCGATCTCGGTCCGACCGAATTCCGCCTATTGCATTTCTTCATGACGCATCCTGAACGCGTGCATAGCCGCACGCAATTGCTCGATCAGGTTTGGGGCGACCATGTATTCGTGGAAGAGCGTACGGTCGATGTCCATATCAAGCGCTTGCGCGCCGCGTTAAAGCCCGCGGGATGCGATGCCATGATTGAAACCGTTCGCGGCAGTGGTTATAGGTTGGCCAAAAGCGCCTGAACTCGTGGCCCGATGCTGATGGCCCGATTCCATAGGCAGGTCCTAAAGCCCGGGCATTTAGCTCAATCTCGAACTAGTAACTCATGAATATCATCTGGACACGTTCCCTCGTGTCCCTCACGTTACTCGGGATATTGAGCGTGGTCATCGGCGCGCTGCTGGGCGTGCGCGTCGCGCTCTGCTTTGCGCTTTTCATGCTCGTGGTGCAAACGCTCTTCACCACGTTCCACACCCAGCGCCTGTGGCGCTTGCTTGACGCGCCCGTGTACGGCGAAGTGCCAAGCGCGCCGGGGATGTGGGGCGAAATCTATTACCGGTTGCACAAGCTCGCGAAGCGCTGGCATGCGCAGGTGCGTCAGGTCGAGCAGCAACATTCGCGCTTCATCCAGGGCATTCAGGCATCGCCCAATGGTGTGGTCATGCTTGACGACCACGACCAGATCGAGTGGTGCAACGCTATCGCGGAGCGGCATTTCGGGCTCGACGCCAAACAAGATCTACGCCAGCACATCACGCATCTTGTGAGGCAGCCGGATTTCGTCCGCTATCTTGCTTCACAGCATTTCGAAGAAGTGTTGCTAATGCGCGGCATGGGACCGACCCGGCAAAAGGTGTTGTCGGTGCAGGTGTTTCCTTATGGCGAAAATCGCAAACTGATCCTGACTAACGACATCACCGAGCTTGAAAGAACAGACTCCATGCGTCGTGATTTCGTGGCGAATGTTTCGCATGAGTTAAAAACGCCGCTGACGGTTTTATCGGGCTTCCTTGAAACCATGCGCGAATTGCCGCTCGATGAAAGCGATCGCGACCGGTATCTGGAAATGATGGAGCAGCAGTCGTCGCGGATGCAAAACATCGTGCGGGATCTTTTGGTGCTCGCCAATCTCGAAGGCGACGCCAAGCCGCCCAGCGACGAGCTGCTCGATATGCGTGCGGTATTGCGGCATCTTGAAGAAGACGCAGGGAATCTTTCAGGCGGCCGGCACAAGATTGTTTTCGATGTCGATGAATCTCTCACGGTGGCTGGGAATGAAACCGAGGTGTTCAGCGCGCTGGCGAATCTCGTCACGAACGCGATTCGATACACACCGGATGGCGGATGTATCGATGTATCGTGGAAACGCGTGCGTGATCGCGCCGTATTTTGCGTGCGCGACAGCGGACTCGGCATTCCCGCCGAACATATTCCGCGCCTGACCGAACGGTTTTATCGTGTGGACAGAAGCCGCTCACGCGACACGGGCGGCACGGGGCTAGGATTGGCGATCGTGAAGCACGTCTTGCAGCGCCATCTCGCCGACCTTGAAGTGACAAGCGAAGAAGGGCGAGGCAGTACCTTTTCAGTCACGTTTCCGGCGGTACGAACCGCGTCGAGAAAATCGATCGCGGTTTGAACGTTCAAGCAATCAAGGACAGAACTTCGCGAGCAGGCCCAACTGCGCATTGCGGATGGATTTACCGGACCTGCGCCGCCGATAATGCCCATCGCTTTGCATGAGCCAGGCGGACTGGTTATCGCCGAGAAAGACCGACAGGCCCTCGGCGATCACGCGTCGTTTCAAGCGCCGGTCATTCAACGGGAATGCCAGTTCAACTCGGCGGAAGAAGTTTCGATCCATCCAGTCAGCGCTGGATAAATACACGTTCTCGGCGCCTCCTGCATAAAAATAAAAGATACGGGTATGTTCGAGAAAACGTCCGACTATCGAGCGAACCGTAATATTCTCCGATAACTCCGCCACGCCCGGTTTGAGCGAGCACACCCCGCGCACGATCAAATCAATCTTGACGCCCGCCTGCGAGGCTTCGTACAGCGCGGCGATAATCGTCGGTTCAAGCAGCGCATTCATCTTCGCGACAATGCGCGCCTTGCGTCCGGCGCGCGCATTCTCCGCTTCGACACGAATGGCCTCGATCAGCTTCGGATGCAGCGTGAACGGCGCTTGCCAAAGTTCATGCAACTGCAATTCGCCGCCAATCCCGGTCAGTTGCTGAAACACGTGATGCACGTCTTCACATACCTGCTGGTTCGACGTCATCAACGCGAAGTCGGTATAAAGACGCGCCGTTCGAGGATGGTAGTTTCCTGTGCCGAGGTGCACGTAGCGCCTGAGCATCGACTTGCCGTTCTGCGACACGCGCCGCACGATCAGCATCATTTTCGCGTGGCACTTGTGGCCGACCACCCCATACACCACGTGCGCGCCCACGGCTTCCAGTTGCGACGCCCAGTTGATGTTCGTCTCTTCGTCGAAGCGCGCGAGCAGTTCCACCACCACGGTCACTTCCTTGCCGTTACGCGCCGCCTGCATGAGCGCGTCCATCAGCGGTGAATCCGTGCCCGTCCGGTAGATCGTCTGCTTGATCGCGACCACCTGCGGGTCCTTGGCGGCCTGCAGCAGCAATTCGAGCACCGGCTGGAAGCTTTCGTACGGATGATGCAAAAGCACGTCGCCCTGGTCGATGGCATCGAAGAGATTCGATGTATTCGCGAGCCGGCTCGGCACGGCAGGAATATGGGGCACGAATTTCAGGTCGGGCCGATCGACCATCTCGGGGAGTTGCATCAGCCGTACGAGATTCACGGGCCCATCTACGCGATAACAATCGCGGTCGTTGAGCTCACTTTCGTCGAGAAGACGCCGGATCATGTGCGCCGGCGTTTGCGCCGACACTTCCAGCCGCACCGCGTTGCCGAGATGGCGCGCGGGCAATTCGCC
The DNA here is from genome assembly GCF_049581465.1 of Caballeronia sp. Classification (GTDB taxonomy): domain Bacteria; phylum Pseudomonadota; class Gammaproteobacteria; order Burkholderiales; family Burkholderiaceae; genus Caballeronia. The sequence continues at coordinate 7,823 of NZ_JBAUSA010000341.1, forward strand.
CTGCAGCGCGACGCGCAGATTGGTGATTTCGTCTTCGTCGACAAACAGCTCGCTATTGCGCGTGATGCGAAACTGGTTGCAACTGCGCACCATCAGATGCGGGAAGAGGGCATCGACAAAACGCTGCATCAGCGAACTGAGCAGCACGAAGCCATGCGGATAACCCGACAGCGCCTCGGGCATGCGCACGAGCCGTGGCAGCGCTCGCGGCGCCTGCACGATACCCATGACTGCCTGGCGCCCGAAAGCGTCCTTGCCTTCGAGTTCCACCACGAAGTTGAGGCTCTTGTTGAGCACGCGCGGGAAGGGATGAGCGGGGTCGAGTCCGATCGGCGTGAGCACCGGCAGCAACTCGTTCTGGAAGTAGTCGGATGCCCATTCGGTCTGCGCTGCGCTCCACGACTCATGTCCGTGGAAGTAGATCCCCTCGCTTTCCAGCGCCGGAAATACGGTGTCCTGCAGCATCGCGTATTGTTGATGCACGAGCCGGTGGGCGCGCTCGACCACAAGGTCGTACACGTGCTGCAGCGACATGCCGTCGGGGGACAGCGAGCCGGGATTGTCGCGCATCTGTTCCTGCATGCCGGCCATGCGGACTTCGAAGAATTCGTCGAGATTACTGCTGGTAATGCATATGAAACGGAGGCGTTCGAGCAACGGGACGGCGGTATCGGCGGCTTGAGCCAGCACGCGCTCGTTAAAACCCAGAATGCCCAATTCGCGGTTCAGAAGGGGGTAGCGTAACGACATCGATAGTTGCAACCAGTCAGGAAAGGCGGAATGTGCAAGGATCGCTTGGAACGGACCACAATATGATGACATTTTTATGAAATCGAAATGTCATCAATTTTTCGTAGGGGGCGGGTAAGGTCCATGTTGGAGAAATTCGGCTGCTCGTTCATTTCGTGCAATGCGCTGTGAATTAAAATTTTTCGCTGCTGCGTTGCAGTTTCGTGAAAAGCGTTAAACCCACGGGCTGCACTCGCGGTACGATTCGGGCCGGCTCAACCTACGGAATCTCTGGAAAATCGATGGTCAAAACACCTCATCTTTTGGCAGCCGTGGATCTCGGATCGAACAGTTTCCGGTTGATCGTCGGTCGCGTTGAAGAGACGCCGTCGGGCAGCCCGATCTATCAAGTCGATGCCTTGCGCGAGCCGGTGCGCCTTGCCGCCGGACTGTCGAGCGACAAGATGCTCGATCGCGCGTCGCAATTGCGCGGCTGGGACGCGCTCAAGCGTTTCGGTGAACGCCTTCGGGATTTTCATCCGGATCGCGTGCGGGCGGTCGCGACCAATACGCTGCGGGTCGCCAAGAACGCCGATGAATTCCTGGCGGAAGCGCAGAATGCGCTGGGGTTTCCTATTGAAGTGATTGCAGGGCGTGAGGAAGCGCGGCTTATTTACGCGGGCGCCGCTCACTCTGTGCCGGCGAATGCGGGTACGCGGCTGGTAGTGGATATCGGCGGGGGATCGACGGAATTTATTATCGGCTCGCATTACACGCCGATTCATATGGAAAGCCTGTATATCGGCTGCGTGAGTCATAGCCGGTTGTTCTTCGCCGCCGGCAATGTCGATGAATATTCAATGCGCCAGGCCGAACTCGCCGCCAAGCGCGAAATCGAGATTATTTCCAGCGAATACAAGCAGACCGGATGGGATCAGGCGATCGGATCCTCGGGTACGGCGCGGGCGCTGGCCGAGTTGATCGAAGCGAATGGTTTCAACGACGCGCACATCACGCACGGCATTTCCCGCGGTGGACTCGAGCGGTTGAAGAGGGCGCTGATCAAGGCCGAGAATGTGAACCGGCTGAAGTTGAACGCGTTGAAGGCCGATCGCATTCCCGTGCTGGCCGGCGGGTTGTCGATCATGCTGGGCGTGTTCGAGGAGCTGGGTATCGACTATGTGGATACCACCGACGGCGCGTTGCGGCTTGGGGTGCTCTACGACCTGCTAGGGCGTACGCAGCATCAGGATATGCGCACGGTGACCGTGGATGGGTTCAAGCGGCGTTATGCGGTCGATGGCGAGCAGTCGGATCGCATAGCGGGGCTGGCGATCCGATTTTATGAGCAACTGGAGTCGCGTGATGTCGATAGCGACCGGAAGCTTGAGAACCAGATGTTTTTGGGTTGGGCCGCGGCGCTGCATGAGATCGGGCTTTCCATCTCGCATAGCGGGTATCACAAGCACTCGGCTTATATTGCCAGTCATGCCGACATGCCCGGGTTTTCGCGTACCGATCAGGCTCGGTTGGCGGCACTGGTTTTGGGTCATGTCGGGAAGTTGGGCAAGCTTGCCCATGCGCGCGATATCGACTGGACTTTGCTGTTTTGCCTGCGGCTCGCAGCGCTCCTGTGCCGGCGACGTGCCGATGTCGAATTGCCCGCCATAGTCGTTTCTCTCGCCGCGGGCGGGTTCGATGTGAGGTTGCCCAATGATTGGGTCGCGCTCAATCCGCTTACCGACTATTCCCTGGTGCAGGAAGCAGCCGAGTGGGAAAAGATCGGGCGGCCGTATCGGGTGGTTTATACGGGAGGGTGATGTGCCCCGGGCGCCCCTCGGCCTCGGAATCGTGCGTTGTTTCTTATCGGTTTAGTTTGATTCGCACTCCGTACTACGCGAGCCTCCAGGCGTTTTGCGCGACGTCTCCTTTAAGTCTCTTACCTTCCTGCCGAGCGCGCTTCGCCATTTCGCTGTACGCGCTAGTCGGCCATGAAATGGCGCGCGTAGCGCGCACCGATTTCCGATATTCGCAGCAACGTCAGGAAGTCCGCCACGTTGAAATCCGGATCCCACGCCGGAGCGCCGCAGATCTTGGCGCCCAAACGTAAATAACCCTTCAGCAGCGGCGGCGGAGCCACCGTCGTACCCGTCTTTAATTCCTCCACCGGCAGGGCAGTGTGGGGAAACGCGCGGTAGTCCGGCGACGCCAACACGTCCTTCGCCAGGCCGGTATAGAGATCGGCCGCGTAGTGGCCACCATCCGCCATCGATACGCTCGCGCACCCCAGCATCGTCTCGTAGCCGTTCTGCTTCATGTACGCCGCCAACCCGCCCCACAACGACATGATCACCGCGCCGCTCCGATAATCCGCGTGCACGCATGAGCGGCCGACTTCCACCAGTTTCGGGCGCAAGTGCGCAAGCCGCGATACGTCGAACTCGCTCTCGGCATACAACCGACCCGCTCGCAACGCCTGATGCGGCGGCAAGACGCGATACGTTCCCACCACTTTCAGCGTATCCAGGTCGCGCACGAGAAGGTGGTCGCAAAATGCATCGAATGCATCGACATCCAGGCCCGCCGGACCACTCAGTTGCGCACCCATTTCGTCGGCGAACACGCGGTAGCGCAAACGCTGCGCTTCACGCAGTTCCGACTCGGAATGCGCCCACGATACCCGCAAGCGATGCGCGCCGGAAACCGTCTCGGCTGCGTGCGGCAAGCTCCGGCGTGACTCAAGGCCGGACCCGCTCATTCCGTTCGATGTACTTACAAAGGCAGGCGTCGGTTTCTGCATTGGCCATCCCTAAAATGGATTTGACTGGCGTTTTATCGCTAGTCGCCAATGTAAGGATTTTGAATGACGCTCACATGGCGTCAGAGTGACGATTCAATGAATCTATACCTCATCGCGTGTCACGGCCTCGGTTCTCCGTGAACTCGCGTGACCGGTCAATAGGCGGCGGTCAGTCGTCACGCACCGCCGGTCAATGGCCGCCCGTCACTCACCGCCGCTCACAGCAAATCGGGACTGGTTACCGCGCGCAGCACCACCTGTCCATCGCCGGCACGCGATCGGCCCTCGAACCACCAGATGCCCGCTTTCTTCATGCTCCATTCCGCCTCGTGGCCCGTCATCAACAGCGCGGCTACGCGCCCGAGCGTCGGCTGGTGTCCCACGATTACGACGGTTTGGGCAGGGCCGTCCGGCCAGTGCGCCGCATCGATCACGGCTTGCGCGCTCGCGCCCGGCGACAGTTCGTTCACCGTCTGGTAGCGATCGCCAAAGGCTTCGGCGGTCTGGACGGTACGCACGGCGGGACTGACGAGAAACAACGCATCGTCATCGATGCGGCTCCTCAACCACTTCGCGGCCGCCTGCGCCTGCTTTTGACCACGCGCAGTCAATTGCCGCGCGAGATCGCTTGCGGCCAGGTCCTGTGCCTCGGCGTGTCGCCATAGAATCAGGTTCATGAGTGCCTCCTTTGATTGTCAATTGCGCGGTTTCGCAATCCGAATCGCATATTTCGTTCCGACCAGTCACGTCTCACATTGTGCAATCTCACGCGATCAAACAGTTTTCGATGTCACCGACGTCCTTTTGGTTGCACGCGAGGCAGAAAAACGTTATGATCTTTGGCTTGTCGGAGCGTAGCGCAGCCTGGTAGCGCATCTGATTTGGGATCAGAGGGTCGAAGGTTCGAATCCTTTCGCTCCGACCACGTTTTAAAGAAAGGGGTCACGAGTTTTAACTCGTGACCCCTTTTCCATTGTGCGGGGAAATCTTGCGTCGAGCGTGAAGCTAAGTCCGGCCGATTAGTCCCGCGCGGGCCGTCCATGGACGATTCGCTTGGTCTGCATGGTTGTGGCGCGGGCGTTTGCCGTTTCCGTTTAGTCGCGAATGGCCGATATCGTTTAATCTCCTGCTCTCACTTGTCAAAACCGCATTCGTCTGCGGTCTGCTCATGCTACGTTTCGCCGTCCTGCTTGCCGTTTCCCTCTTGTTGGCCGCTTGTGCGGATAGTGCGTCGCCGCAGCGCACGCCGCCGCAGGATCCGGCCGATTACAAGGGTGTGCCTACCGATACCCGGCCGCCGGACATGATCATCGCGCCAAATGACCTCACGAAGCCGCAGTGAGGGCTTGTCCGGGCTTTCGTCGCTGAAAGCCTGCTGGTTCTCCAGCGTATAATTTGTCCATGAACAAGCCCGCAAACGCTCTGCATTCTCACGACCATTCCTCCGCCGACGCGCTTCAGGCCGCGGTTTCGATGGCCGACGATTATTGTCGTGAGCGTGGCCAGAAACTCACGCCGATCCGTCGCACGGTGCTCGAATTGCTGCTTACGTCCGGGCGGGCGACCAAGGCGTACACGCTGCTTGACGAGATGCGTGCGATGCACCCGAACGCGTCGCCGCCTACGGTTTATCGCGCGCTCGACTTCCTGTTGTCGGCGGGGCTGATTCATCGAATTGAGTCAATCAACGCATTCACCGTTTGTCACGATTTAACGCATTGCCAGCATGGCGTGTTGGTTGTTTGCCAGCAGTGTGGGCGCGTGACTGAGTTGCCGCAGCAAAAGCAGTTGAGACAGAGTTTGATGTCGCAGGTGGAGGCGAGCGGTTATCGGCTGGCCGGTGACGATATTGAGCTGAAGGGTGTTTGCCCCGCGTGCCAGGCGGCGGAGGATCCGGGCGCACATCAGGATGAGTGCGCTACGCACTAGGCGTTGGGGGGTAATGGGGTTAGGGCCGTTGAGGCGAAGCGTGTGCGCGCGATTGGTGCTTGAGGGGGGTGTTCGACTGCGGGTTAAATGTTTGGGGCCGGGCTACGTTCGTGCCAAAAACCTGACGTGAGCAACGACGACACTAAAAAATTGGCGGTTTAAAACGCGTTTCTTTGCTTCGTTTCTTTTCGCGTTTGAAAAGAAATGAAGTCCCGCCCCGGATAGGGGCTAACAGAAATAAGCAAGAAAATCCGACTTAAGCAGAACGACCA
>NZ_JBAUSA010000342.1:0-2014 GCF_049581465.1 Caballeronia sp.
GTGTCGTTCTCGCGCAGGAACGTCTGCTGATACATCCCGCCTGCCTTTACGTTGTTGTGCCCGCTCACATACGAGATGTCCGCATGCACGCCCGCGTTCGTCAGCGACCGGTTCTGAATCGCGGTCTCCTGCTGAATCGGCCCAAGGTCATTCAGCAGATTGTTGCTCGGAAAGTACGCGTACGAGTCCCGCCGGAAGTACGGCGCGAAGTTCAACACGCTCTTGGTCCCGAACGTCCGGGTGTACGTGGGCGAAAGATCCACCGTCTCAATCTTCGATCGCTGGTCCGTCGGCCCGGTCGTCAGGCCGTTCTGCACGTACCCGTACTCCGTGTCATAGCTGTTCGGGGTCTGGAACCACGAGCGCGTGTACTGCGCATTGGTGTGGATGGAACTCACATTGCTCACGGTGTAATCGAAGCGATCGAACAGGTTCTCCTCGTTTCCCTTGTCGCGATAGACCGCAAACTCCGGTGCGTCCAGGAATCGACCTGACTGCAGCCCGCTCCCATAGATGAAGTTGCCCCAGTTCGCTCCGCCATACGCGAGTTCTGCCGAAAGATTACTGGTCCCAAAGTTCCCGTAGGAGAGCGAGACCTCACCTGTCGGCGTCGTTACGCCCTGCCCTGACCGCGTTGTCGCCACCACGACAAGGCTCGTCTTGTCTCCGTACTCTGCCGGCGGCGCACCCTCGATCACCTCGAGTGACTGCAAGGCAGACGCCGGCACCTGGTTCGAGAACACCTTGCTCTGCTGATCCGTGATCGGCTGCCCATCGATCGAGAACGACACTTCGTTGTGATCCCCGAGCCCATGCAGCAAGCCATTCGAGTCAGCCGCGACTCCCGGCGAGAGCGTCGTCACAATCGCGCTCAGCTGCGAAGACGCGCTGTCAATCGGCATCCGCTGGATCGTCGATCGATCGATATCCGTATGTGCGATCGGGTCCTGCTCGGTGAGATCCACCGGCGCCTCAACCGTCACCTCCGTCGAAGAACTAGCAACCTTCAGCATCACCGGAATAGTCTGTGCGACCGTCGAATCCACCTCAACGCGCTTGTTGACTGTCTGAAAACCCGACTCCGCGACCGTCAGTTGATAGGGATTAAACGGCACATTCACAAACTGAAAGTGCCCCGCGTTGTCAGTTGTCTCCGTGCGCGTATACCCGCTTACGGTGTTCCCAAGCGTGACCTTGGCATTCGGGATCACCGCACCCGTCGCATCGGTAACAGCGCCGCTTATTGTTCCAGAGTTGCTTTGCGCGTGGCCGACGACCGCAAAGGTGAGCGCGATGGCGCTCACAACACCGCACAGCAGGCGGCAAATTCGAAATGTCTTCATAGGACTGACCCCTGTCTCATAGGCAGAAGCCGGAAAGCTTAACGATCCGGCGAAGAGCCACCGGCGTTCTTTTCGCAAACGCCGGAAGAGCGGACGGTGAAGCCAACGCCTCGCTCATCAGGAGCGGCGTCGGCATCACAGGAAGGGCTCTTGAAGTCTAGCGGTGGGGTGGAGGACGGCTGAATGCGGCAAAGTACCACAGCATTCGAGGCTTATGCGTCGACACCAGCAGCAGGTTGCACTCGAGTACGAATGCCATGAGCAGCACGGCGAAACCCGTCACGGGCAGCGCTGAGTGCATCGCAACGCACAGCGGGCAGGCATCCTCACTCAATCCCGGCGAGAGCGCTGTATGCGCCGCCACCTGGGTCGCTGAGCTCGGAAGCCACTCACCATGAATGTGCGCGGCTTGCGCAATTCCTGCAACACCAACGAGCAACACACAAAGCAACGCAGCAACACGCAGCCAGATAGGCCGCGGTCCAGCGCCAAGCTCGCGTTGGGTCATTCGTTGCACGTTATTCAAGTATGACGCGATTTCCCAACAAACGGACGCAGCTGGTCACAAAATCGCGAATTAAGTCGCGTCACGTGGCCGAGATTTTCTCCATCACTTCTTCAACCCGCGCGTCACCGCTGGAACAATCTCAAACAAGTCCCCTACTGCCGCA
>NZ_JBAUSA010000343.1:0-1702 GCF_049581465.1 Caballeronia sp.
GCTTTGCCCAGCGACGAGGACGAAGAACCCGCCATTACGTTATCCGAAGCAAACTTCGGCCTCTATCCGATGATCACCGGCCAGTCGCGACTGAACCGCCGCTTCTACGATGAAGCCGAACCGCTCGCCGCCGCTCGCGCGCGGATCGGCCAGGCGGTAAAGCCGGTGGAGGCGGAACGCCTGGGGCTGGTGACGGCATCGCCTGACGATATCGACTGGGCCGACGAAATTCGCATGGCGATCGAAGAGCGCGCCGCGATGTCGCCGGATGCCCTGACCGGTCTCGAAGCCAACTTGCGTTTCAACGGTCCCGAGACCATGGAAACGCGTATCTTCGGCCGCCTTTCCGCGTGGCAGAACTGGATTTTCAACCGACCGAACGCTGTGGGAGAGAAGGGTGCCCTCAAGGTGTATGGCAAGGGCAGCAAGGCGCAATTCGATCTCAACCGCGTTTGAGCGGCCCAGGACGACCCAAGGAAACGAACATGTCAACGATCAACTACAGCGACAAGATTCCGAACAACGTCAACCTGGCCGACGACCGCACGCTGCAGCGCGCGCTCGAACAATGGCAACCGAACTTCCTTTCCTGGTGGGGCGACATGGGCCCGGAAGGCGCGCTGAACTATGACGTATACCTGCGCACGGCGGTCAGCGTGGACGCCGGCGGCTGGGCGCACTTCGACCACGTGAAGATGCCGGATTATCGCTGGGGCATCTTCCTCGCGCCGGGCACGGCGGATCGAAAAATCCATTTCGGCGAGCACAAGGGCGAGGCCGCCTGGCAGGATGTGCCGGGAGAGCATCGCGCGAACTTGCGGCGGATCATCGTGACGCAAGGCGATACCGAACCGGCGTCGGTCGAGCAACAACGACATCTGGGTCTCACCGCACCGTCCATGTACGACTTGCGCAATCTCTTCCAGGTTAACGTGGAGGAAGGGCGCCACCTCTGGGCGATGGTCTATTTGTTGCATCGATATTTCGGACGGGATGGTCGTGAGGAAGCCGAAGCATTGCTCGACCGCCGTTCGGGCGACGAAAACAACCCGCGCATTCTCGGTGCGTTCAACGAGAAAACGCCGGACTGGCTGGCGTTTTTCATGTTCACGTACTTCACGGATCGCGACGGCAAGTTCCAGTTGTCGGCGCTCGCCGAGTCCGGTTTCGACCCGCTCGCGCGTACCACCAAGTTCATGCTCACCGAAGAAGCGCATCACATGTTCGTGGGCGAATCCGGCGTATCGCGTGTGATCCAGCGCACCGCGCAGATGATGAACGAGTTGAAGACCGACGACATGAACACACTGCGCGCGGCCGGCGTGATCGATCTTGAGACCATCCAGCGCTATCTGAATTTTCACTACTCCGTGACCATCGATTTGTTCGGCGCGGATCATTCGTCGAATGCGGCGACGTTCTATAGCTCGGGCCTGAAGGGGCGATATGAAGAAAACAAGCGCGACGACGATCATCAACTGAATGGTCAGAGCTACAAGCTGCTCGACGTGCAGGGCGGCAAGCTGGTCGAGCGCGAAGTGCCGATGCTCAACGCGATGAACGAAGTCTTGCGCGACGACTACATCAAGGATTCGGTAGCAGGCGTCGGCCGCTGGAACAAGGTGCTGGAAAAGGCCGGTATCGATTGCCGCATGACGGTGCCGCACAAGGCGTTCAACCGGCAGATCGGCACGTTCGCCGG
>NZ_JBAUSA010000344.1:0-1545 GCF_049581465.1 Caballeronia sp.
GCGACGGTCGTTGATGCCGCTCAGCACCAATTCATCCAGCCCGAATTGCACTACGGTAAAGAAAATCTTTAGGAAACGCAGGAAACGCATGGTTCAGCCCATTACTTGCGCGTGCCGCGCGGAGACACGGCGGCGCCGGACGCTGTCGCGCCTCGCGCTTCGGCTTGTTGTTCGAGTCGCTCGATGCGCTTTTCGACGCGCGCCAGCGCGTCGCGCGCTTTCGACAGTTCGTCATTGAACGTGTCGAGCGCGCCCCGGCGCACGAGTTGAGGTTGTTCGTCCAGCAGATACTCGGTCAGCGATTCGAGCACATTGCGGCCCGCGCGGCGCGCCTGTTCTGCCGCAGTGCGCACGGTCGAGCCAATGCGGTGAGCAGGCCCGTCGCCCAGCACGCGTGCCAGGTCTTCTTCCGGTTCCCAGCGCAAATGCTCTGCAAGTTTCGCGATAGTGGTTGCAAATTCCGCGTCCCCTTCTATTCGCACATGCTTCATGACGGCAGCCGGCCCGCCTTGCAGAAACGCAGGAACGCCTTCTGCGGGAACCGACAGGCTGACGTCGAACGTGGCCGCTTCAGTTTCGTCGATACCCGCCAGCAAACCGTCCGGCTGAACCATCATCGACAACGCGAACGGCGCCAGTTCCAGCCGCGCCGTCTTGCCGACGTAAGGCACGAGCCGCTCGCGGGCCCACGACTCGCGCGCGAGAAGATGATTGGTCGCGGCCGCGAACGCTTTCGACGCGGCTTTGGCGGCGGAACGGGTCGCAGAAGATACTGCGGGGCGGGCGGATTCGTCTGCGTGCGTCATCGGCTCTGAGTAAAAAAACCCGCGCAAGCGGTTGCTCGCGCGGGTTTCTATTCTACCTTTGCTACTGGGGTTGCCGTTCGGCCCAAATCGATGCCAGCTCCAACGTTAGCCATCCGGCCAGCACTTTTCACACAAGATGCCCCGGACGACCGTTGATGAACTCAACTCACCTGTTGAATCCCGGCGAGCAGCCAGCCTTCATTGCCGTACTTTTGTTTCGACAGGTTCCAGACTTCGACAAACGGCTCGGCCGCCGCGCCTTCCGTTTCGCGAATCAGGCCGTGGAACCGGACGCTCGCCAGGCTTTCCGTGTTCGTGTCCTCCACGCCAAGCATGTCGGCGTTCAGTTGCACGACATCTGTACGATTAGGCTGCGAGCCGCGGTCGTCAATATCCTGCTTCACTTCAGCGAACATCTGGGGCGTGGTGAATTCGCGAATATCGTTGGAGTTACCGCGATCCCATGCGTCCTGGAGCCGCACGAAATAGATTTTCGCGTTGCGCAAGAACGCTTCGGTATCGAAACCCGCCGGCACGGCGACCTGGGGCGTGTCGCTGACCATGCTTGCGGCAACAGGCTCCGCAATGCGAGGACCATATCCGCCCGGCGCCGACGGCGGCACATAGTTCGGTTCCCGCTGGCTCATCCCGCCGAAAGGCGAACCGGCGCCAGCGCTGGCATACGCCGGTGTATTGGCGTTTTTCCTGCGATTCATGAAGAAGCGGAACACCATGAGGG
>NZ_JBAUSA010000345.1:0-5315 GCF_049581465.1 Caballeronia sp.
ATTCAACACCACGCACCTGACCTCCCTCTTCGACCGCGTGATCGTGGCGAGTGGCACCTCGAACCGGCAGACCCGGGCGCTCGCGAACAGCGTGCGCGATAAGGTCAAGGAATTGGGCGGCGACGTCATCAGCACCGAAGGCGAGGAAGTCGGCGAGTGGGTACTGGTAGATTGCGGCGACGCCGTCGTCCATATCCTGCAACCGGCGCTGCGCCAGTACTACAACCTCGAAGAGGTCTGGGGCGACAAGCCGGTGCGCGTCAAACTGCAAAGCTCGGGTGGTTTTGGCGGTGCGCAGGTCAGCGCACCGGATGACGACGACGAACCAGCCGCCGCCAAGCCGGCTCGCAAGACCACGCGTCGCTAAGAGTCGCACCTGAAGCGATTCGACCGATAGCCGATAGCCGATAGCCGATAGCCATGAAACTCCACATTCTCGCGGTCGGCCACAAGATGCCCGACTGGATCGCGAGCGGCTTCGATGAGTATGCGAAGCGCATGCCGCCGGAGTTGCGTATCGAATTGCGCGAGATCAAGCCGGAACAACGCTCGTCGGGACGCAACGCCGAGAGCGTGATGGGCGCCGAACGCCAGCGGATCGAAGCGGCACTCCCCAAGAACGCGCTGATCGTGGCGCTCGACGAGCGCGGTCGCGACTGGACCACCATGCAGCTTGCGGGCGCGTTGCCGGGCTGGCAGCAGGAAGGCCGTGACGTGGCGTTCGTGATTGGCGGTGCGGATGGGCTCGATCCTCAAGTGAAGGCGCGCGCCGAGGTGTTGCTGCGCGTCTCAAGCCTCACGTTGCCGCACGGCATGGTCCGCGTGCTGCTGGCCGAACAGCTTTATCGCGCGTGGAGCATCACGCAGAATCATCCCTATCATCGAGTGTGAACGCGGGTCGTCATGGCGGCAGGCGCGCCCTCGCTGGCTCGCACCCGACTTTTGAGAACCCCCTCGATGTCCTCACCTACCTTCCCCTTTGTCTATCTCGCGTCGCAGAGTCCGCGGCGCCAGGAACTACTGCAACAATTGGGCGTGCGGTTCGAGCTGCTGTCGCCCCGTCCCGATGAAGACGCCGAGGCACTTGAAGCCGAGCGCGTCAACGAAGCACCCGACGCTTATGTATTGCGCGTTTGCGCGGCGAAAGCGCTGGCGGCCCATGCTCGACGGGCGCATGCCGCGTATGCACCAGCACCCATTCTCGTTGCCGATACGACCGTTACGCTCGATGGCGCAATCATGGGCAAGCCTGACGATGCAGCACATGCCGTCGCCATGCTCGAGCGGCTGTCGGGACGCAATCACGAGGTTCTGACGGCGCTCGCCGTGGTCAATGCCGACGGCGTTTTGCTACCGCCCGTCCTGTCGCGTTCCAACGTGCGCTTTGCCGCAGTCGACCGTGCTGCACTGCAACGATATGCAGCCACCGGAGAACCGCTGGGCAAGGCCGGAGCGTATGGCGTTCAGGGGCGTGCGGCGGCGTTTATCGAGCGAATCGAAGGATCCTATTCGGGTATCATGGGTCTGCCCCTTTTCGAAACAGCAGCACTCCTGCGCGTGGCGCGCGTCGACTTCTGAAATAGTCCATGAACGAAGAAATCCTCATCAACGTCACACCGCAGGAAACCCGTGTCGCGCTCGTTCAGCAGGGCGCAGTGCAAGAGCTTCACGTCGAGCGCACGCTGTCGCGTGGACGTGTTGGGAATGTCTATCTCGGCAAGGTGGTTCGCGTGCTGCCCGGCATGCAGTCGGCGTTCATCGACATAGGACTGGAGCGTGCCGCGTTCCTCCACGTGGCCGATATCTGGCATCCGCGGATTGCCGGCGAATCACATTCCAGCGCGCCGCCTACGCCGATCGAGAAAATCGTGTTCGAAGGCCAGGCGCTGATGGTTCAGGTGGTCAAGGATCCGATCGGCACCAAAGGTGCGCGCCTCTCCACGCAAGTCAGCATCGCGGGGCGTACGCTGGTCTATCTGCCGCAGGAACCGCACATCGGCATCTCGCAGAAGATCGCGAGCGAAGCCGAACGCGAGGTGATCCGGGCGCGGCTGACGGCTGTTTTACCCGTCGATGAAAAAGGTGGTTATATCGTCCGGACGATCGCCGAGGACGCATCGAGCGAAGAACTCGCCGCCGATGTCTCCTATCTGCGCAAGACGTGGACGACCATCGTGGGGCAGGCGCAGCGCGTTCCGCCGACCTCGCTGCTGTATCAGGATCTGAATCTGGCGCAACGGGTCTTGCGCGATTTCGTCAATGACGAGACCACGCGCATTCAGGTCGATTCGCGCGAAACGTATCAGATGCTTTCGGAGTTCGCTGCCGAGTTCACACCAGCAGTCGCGTCGCGTGTGCATCACTATTCAGGTGAGCGGCCGCTCTACGACTTGTACAACATCGAAACCGAGATCCAGCGCGCGCTGTCGCGCCGTGTCGACTTGAAGTCCGGCGGTTACCTGATGATCGACCAGACCGAAGCCATGACCACCATCGACGTGAATACCGGTGGTTACGTAGGTGCCCGTAATTTCGACGACACCATTTTCAAGACCAATCTCGAAGCCGCGCACACGATTGCCCGGCAACTTCGGCTCAGGAATCTGGGCGGCATTATCATCATCGACTTTATCGATATGGAAAACGTCGAGCATCGGGATCAGGTGCTGGGCGAGTTGAAGAAAGCGTTGTCGCGAGATCGGACCCGCGTGACGGTGAATGGGTTTTCGCAGCTTGGCCTGGTCGAGATGACGCGCAAGCGTACGCGCGAATCGTTGGCGCATGTGTTGTGCGAGCCATGTCCCACGTGCGACGGCAAGGGGCAGGTCAAGACGCCGCGGACCGTGTGCTACGACGTGTTGCGCGAGATCATGCGGGAATCGCGGCAATTCAATCCGCGCGAGTTTCGGGTGGTGGCGTCGCAGCAGGTTATCGATCTGTTTCTCGAAGAGGAGTCGCAGCATCTCGCCATGCTGATGGACTTTATCGGCAAGCCGGTTTCGTTACAGGTGGAATCGAATTTGAGCCAGGAACAGTACGATATTGTTTTGATGTGATCTGGTAAAGCCTTTACCAGAGAGGCTTTCAGGGATTTATGGGCCTCATATCTTGCGCTAGCTACCCGCCTAGCTACCCACGGAAGCCGCACATACTGCGCGGTTGGTGCGGGCATATGCGCCGCGTTGTGTGGTGGGAATCATTGCGTATCCCGTGAGGAGTGTTCAGCACCATGCGCTTGTGCAGGCGCGCGGGGGTGGCGTTCGGCATCGTTCTTCACGCGCCGTACGATCGAAAACATCGTGGCACAAAGCGCGCGAATCGAGAAAAGAGGAAAGTTATTGAACGTGTCCGTTAGCACTACCTCCCGCCAGAACGCGTCAACCAGTTTTCTCCGACTCGAATCCAGCGCCGCGACATGAGGCGGTACCGCCTGCGATTGAGCGGCTGTCCCCCATGAGTTACAATTAGGTCATGCCGAATATCCGTACGACCGATGTTTTCGACCACTGGTTTAATCGTCTGCGAAACTTGCGCGCCAGGGTCCGGGTTCAGGCACGAATCGACCGATTGGCGACGGGGTAACCCCGGCGACCATAAACCGGTCGGCGGCGGCGTCAACGAACTGCGAATTGATGAAGGCCCCGGTTACCGGGTGTACTACACGCACCGCGGCGCCGTTCTTGTGATCCTGCTGTGCGGCGGCAACAAATCCACGCAGCAAGCCGACATAGACCGGGCCAAGGCCCTCGCTGCAAACCTCGATACGGACTGAATCATGACCAAAGTGAAGACCACAGCTTGGGATTCTGCCGAGCACCTGCGCACCGAAGAGGAAATGGCGGCGTACCTCGACGCGTGTCTTGAAGAAGCTGGGGACGATCCAAAATTCATCGCCCATGCGCTCGGGGTGATTGCGCGCGCTCGTGGCATGTCGCAACTCGCACGGGATACCGGCGTGAAGCGCGAAAGCCTTTACCGCGCCCTGTCTGGAGAAGGTAACCCGGAGTTCGCCACTATCTGGAAGGTAGTGCGTGCGCTCGGTATCCGCTTGCACGCCTCGACAACCTGACACAGTGGACATATTGCCCCGCCCGCCCGAGCGGGGCTTTTCATTTGCGAGCGTGCACTTAGTGCCTATGGTGATGCAGCCAGCTCATATGGTGAGCATCAAGCCACTGACCCATCCCCTCGTCCGGATGATCGCGCCGATAACGTCGCGCCACCATAAAACCGGCGATCAACACCACCGCCAGTCCAACCACAAAGCTAATCATTGACTGAGTCATGGCAGCCTCCTTTTCGAGTCGCGACCATGCTTAAATTATAGGTCACGAGCCGCCGCGGCATACCCGGAACTCGGACGTTCGCCAGCCGTCCACGGTGTCACAAGATTTTGTCCCATGTAAGCTACCGTTCTGTCGCACGACCCTCATCTGGACCTTTGCATTTCGACCCGGCTAAATCACGACAAGGGATTCGCGAAAAATGAGCTACATCCACTTCATCGGCGGGGAAAAAGGCGGAGTCGGAAAATCGTTGGTGGCTCGCTTACTGGCGCAGTACTTTATTGACCGGAGCGTGCCGTTCGTAGCCTTCGATACCGACCGCTCGCACGGCGCGCTTCTGCGCTTCTACGCGGACTTCACTGCGCCCGCCGTGCTCGATCAGCATGACAGCCTCGATCCAGTTATCGAACGGGCGATGGAAGATCCGTCGCGTCGCATCCTGGTGGATCTCGCGGCTCAAACGCAGGCAACGCTTGCGAGTTGGTTCGATGATTCCGATGTGCTCGGTTTCGCCGCCGAGAACGGCATCACGCTAACGTGGTGGCACGTCATGGATGCCGGGCGCGACTCGGTGGATTTACTCAGGCAATGGCTCGACCAGTTCGGCGGACAACTCAAGCTTGTCATCGTATTGAACGAAATTCGCGGCGAAAAGTTCGACATCCTGGACGCATCCGGCGAACGCCAGCGCGCCGAAGCGCTCGGCGCCAGCGTGATTTCGCTGCGCCGTCTGCCCGACACCACAATGCAGAAAATCGACCAGCACAGCGCCAGCTTCTGGGCCGCGATCAATCATCCCGATCGATCGTCAGGCGGACTCGGCATGCTGGACCGCCAACGCGTGAAGGTCTGGTTGAATCGCGTGTATGGCGCGATGGACAAGATCGCGTTGTAGGCTGTCCCATTTTCCAGGCCCGCGAAAACCCGTCGCGATTTTCTCGTGGCGGGTGAAAAGCTACTGCCACCTCCCTCTCCCCGAGTAGAAGAGACGCTCGTGTTGCGTTGCAGTAACGTCGCCGCCAGCAGTAC
>NZ_JBAUSA010000346.1:0-2708 GCF_049581465.1 Caballeronia sp.
CGGTCGTTCCGAGCCGAGCGGAAAGCCACAGTACAAGCATTGAAAATACGAAGAAGGTCGGCGGATGGTCGGTTGTTCCGTACATATAAGCCCTCTGGACAAAACGATCGCCTGTTCACTCACAACGGGTCGGCGCGCGCAACATGCAGCAAACGTCGAATTCATTTCGATTGTCGCGTCATCAGCCTGTCCGTCGGCCAGATGCGCCAGTTCGAACTATAACGCGGCGACCCTGAGAGACACGTTGAATCTGCCAATCGATACGTCATGCCATGCATCCCGGGCCCTATAATCACAGCCCACATGACTGGACTCAAAGGAACGTGAAGAATGACGACTGATAATGAAGAGATTCAGGTCCGCGATACGAACGGCGCGTTGCTTGCGAATGGTGATTCCGTGCAACTGATAAAGGATTTAAAGGTAAAGGGAACGTCCGTGACATTAAAGCGGGGCACAATTGCGAAAAATATCAGGTTGACGGGTGACGAGGGTGAGATTGAATGTAATGTAGAGAAGGTAAAAGGCTTGGTATTAAAGACAGAATTCGTAAAAAAAGTCTGAAGCACCCCTATCCGAAACGGCTGCACAGTTCGCAAGGAAACGAAGTCCCGTTCCGGACGGGGATAATTTCGAGTAATAAAAAACCGAAACAAATTTCCTTAAAAATACACTGCGATAACAATCGCTCAAGGCTCTTCGCATCGAAAGCTGGAAGCATCGTTAATGCTTCCCTTCCCCACATACCGCGGAAAGCGGGGGTAACGGCACAACGGCCGAGTCCGGCCATTGGTAGCGCCGGCGATATCCGTCGCAATCAGGGTCTCGGGCGCGATGCCTTTGCTCACCCATCGATCCAGCGCGCCGAGCTCGTCCCACGCGGGAATAAACACCCCGCTCCCATGTTGAAACCCTGGCACCATATAAAGCCGCATGAACGAATCGACGACATCCTGCCCATATCGCTCCACAATTTCATGATAGAAGGCAATCGTCTGATTAGGGCTGATAACCTCATCGGCGAGCCCGTGCATGGTGATAAGCTTACCGCCGTGCGCAATAAACGCCGACATGTCCGAATTCATCGCTCCTACTGTCGCCGATAACTCGATTAAACGGGATTTATAGCGCCCCGGATTATCGACATCAAAGCCAAGCGTGTTGAACGTGAGGTCATGCGTGACAAAATACTTCATATAGACATCGCCTTGCGCAAACAAATACCCGTTCTGACCGAATTGTAAAGGTTCCACTACATCAGGCGAATCGCCAAGTCCAAGTCGGGTGGAGAAATCAGCGCCTTGAAAGACGTTATAGCCGTGATAGCGCCTGACGCCATAAGTCAGTTCAAAAGGAAGTGTGAATCCGTCACGCAAGGTTTCGAGCGTGGCCAACTGAGCTTCCGATAGACATGTATCCCGCAACGAAGGCCATTGCCCGTTCGCGCAACGCAGTTCGGCAATAATCTGCGGCTCGCGCTCGCGACACGCTTCCACATTTGAAACGATGCCATCTGCGACGCCATCGAGTGCGTCACATTCGCGCATAACCGTGTCGAAGACGCGCTTTTGCTGCGCCGGCCCGACAAACCCGCCTGGCCGTCCATACGCCGCTTGCCCGACTTTGACGCCCATGAGACGCACGCCGGAAAAGTTGATGGCGGGCGCGTTGGCGATTACCCCGTCGTAGTCGTCGGGATATCGCTCGATGACGGTAAAGGCTTCGCGTCCCCCCGTGGAGCCGCCGGCGAAGTAGGTTTTCTCGGGCTTGCGGCCATATCCCATCGTGATCAGCGCGAGCGCGACGTCGTGAGTTTTCTTGAGATGGCCGTAGCCGAAGTTGAGCAGGGCTTCGTCGTTCGTCGCGAAATCGGCGCGGCCCGCGTTGCCGACGTGTCCGGAATCGGAACCGAAAGTCGCATAGCCGGTCGACAATGGCGACGCGGATGGCGCGAACGGCGTAGGCTCGGTGCCGCTGACTACCACGCCGCTATAGCCGCCGCCGCCCATTTGCAGTGCGCGTCCGTTCCATCGAGCCGGCAAGTTCACTTCGAAGCGAATGTCAGGCGTGGTGTCGAGTTGCGCCTTGATCACGCCGACGAGCCGGCAGTACTCACCGTTGCGGTTATGCAGATCGGTCGCAGCCACGACCGACGCACCGAGGATAAGCGCGCCGCGAGTCGGCAATTCGATGGCCGATGCGGGCACGGTCTGGCCCTGGAGTTCGGCGCAGTGCTTGACCACGGACGCCGCGGCGCTTGCGTGGGAGCACACGGCAAGGGACGCGATGAGCGACAGTATGGCGAGGGGGCGCGGGAAAGCTTTGGGCGATTCGGGGGCAGCGGCAAGCGATGTACGTTGGGGCAGGTTGAGCATCGGCATCGGTCGGGGGCTGTAGCGGTGCGTTTGGATATAAGTTAGAGCCCTTCTGTGGGGCAGCGGTAGAACTTCTATTAGCGTGCGCGATCGACTGAGCGCGATTTTCTTGCCTATTTTCATGTTGGGTCAACGGAAAAAGCCCTCGAAAATACTACTCAAGTCGCCCCCCGGCGCTCGCAGAAGAACCCCTCACTCCCCCGCCCATTCCCCCCTCAAATCGCTATTCTGCAAGAGTTGAAGCAAGGTCGCCGCCGGCGGGCTCAAATTCGCCGCTCCCAACGCGATAAACTCGATCTCCGGCAATTCCGGCAGCGCCGAGCGATTCAACGG
>NZ_JBAUSA010000347.1:0-9433 GCF_049581465.1 Caballeronia sp.
TTCAGGTTTTTGGCACGAACGTAGTGCCGCCCCCACACATCAACACTCAGTCGAACACCCACGTCTCATTCAAGCGCCGCGCACACGCTTCGCCTCGACGGCCGTACATCCGCGACTATCCCGGTCCAACCTTGCCTCACACTCACCACTATCAGAACGCCTCCTAAACCTTCCCCTACCACTCATTACGCCACCATTTACCAAACCGTTACCACCCCCGCTGGAATACGCCACTAATCGCTCCAATCCGCATCCCGGCCGGCCATTCATTGGCGATACGCCACGAATTTGAGACACTTTCTCCCCGGACAAAACAGGCGTTCTTGCCTAGTCTGCTGATGGAACACATCGATGACTTCAATAGGGAGGCGCGTTGCAATATTAAGCGCTTCAGCATGGCTTTTTATCTGCCCGCCGGGCTGCATCGTTGCAGTCAATGCAGCGACGCCGACGCCATTCATCGTCGGTGTGGTGCCCGGTTCAGTGCCGCCCATGGAAATGAGTAATCCGAACGATCCAGTCGAACCGGATGCGTCGATGCGCGGGGTATCGGCGGATTTCGCGCAACACGTGGCGCTCGCGTTGCAACGGCCGCTGGAATGGCGAACGTTTCCAAACCGCGTTGCAATGATCGATGCATTACGGGCTCATCGTATCGATGCCGCCACGAGCGCAACCGGCACCGACGCCGGTCCACCGCTGCGCTACAGCCGAGCCTACGTAAACACCCGGCAGGTGTTCGTCGAGCGGCGCGTCATGGGCGCTCGCACCCGGCGTATCGCCTATGTCGAGGGACAGACCTCGCCGCAACATCTTCGCGACGCGTATCCGGCGCTCGCTCCGGTCGGCTATCCCGACACCTTGAGCGCGTTGCTGGCGGTGTCGCTGCGGGACGTGGACGCCTTTGTCGGCGATCTCCTGACGGCCGGCTACACGATCGATCATGAGGACCTGAGCAGCCTGACCATTTCAGGCTTCGCCGCGTTCGATGAAGCCGGCTACAGTTTCGCTTTTTCCCCCGACCCGGCCGGCGATGCGCTACGCGTGCGCGTCGATGGGGTGCTCGCCGCATTGCCGCCGCGCTTCCTTCCCGCCGTTCAAGCACGTTGGGCCGCAACGACGGCGGTGACATTCGCGCAACCCCTGGTGCTAAGCAATGCTGAACGCGCATGGATCGCGGCGCATCCGGTGGTCACGTACTCGACGTATTCCGACGCCGCGCCGGTCTCGTTTCGCGACTCGAACGGTCAACCGGCCGGTCTCGCTATCGATACGCTCGCCACTATCGGCAACATGACGGGGCTGCGTTTCGAAGGCCTCCTGCGCGACTCGACACAACGCTCCATTGAGGATTTGCGCGACGGCCGCGCGTCGATGATCGCGTATGGGCTGCTGGAACACCGCAGCACTCCTGAGCGCGTTGCGACGAAACCGATCGGAGAAGGCGTGATGGTAATCGTGACGCGCGCAGGCGCCGGAGGGCTGCGCGACGCCCATGCGCTCGCTGGCAAGCGTATTTCCGTATGGGGCAATCCGAGTCTCATCGCGATGCTTCGCCAACGCGTGCCGTCCGTGAATATCGTGGAGACATCGCCCGTTGGAGGACAATTCGACGCGGTGGTGAATCGCGACGCGGACGCGACGGTCGTCGACCTGACCATCGCCAACTACGCAGTCGGCAATTCGTATCTGGGCAAGCTCGTCATCACGGGCGCGTTCTCCACGCAACCCGTGCAGCGCGGATTCCTCGTCGCACGAAATGAGCCGGTGCTGCTCGCCATCCTCAACCATGCAATCGAACACATCCATCCTGCCGAATTCGATGCTATTCGCCGTCGCTGGCTGCTGGTCGAGCACCCCGAAAACCAGTGGCAACGGCGGCGTCCGCAAGTGGTCGTGGGCGCGTTGATCGGGCTGGCCTTGCTGGCGCTGCTGGTTGCATGGGCAGTGTCACTGCGCATGCAAATCACGCGCCGCCGTGCTGCGCAGCGCGCCATGCGCGTGGCCAAGAACGAGGCTGAACAGGCCAATCGCGCCAAGTCGGCGTTCCTCGCCGCCATCAGCCACGAAATCCGTACGCCGATGAACGCCGTGCTCGGCCTGCTCGAACTCGAACTACGCAACCCCGGCGACCGTGCATCGACCGAACGCACGCTCGGCACCGCGCATCAGGCAGGTCGCGACTTGCTCGACATGATCGACGACCTGCTCGACGTCGCGAAGATAGAAGCCGGGCGGCTCGCATTGGTCGTCGCACCATTCGAATGGCGGGCGTGGATAGAAGGCGTGGCAGCAATCTATGAACCGGCGGCGCGCGCCAAGGGAGTACTGCTTACGATTCATGTGCTCGGTGCCAACGAGCACGCGTGGCTGGAAGGCGACGCGCTCCGTTTGCGGCAAGTGCTGGGCAACCTGTTGTCGAATGCGATCAAGTTCACGGATGCCGGAGAGGTATCGGTGGAATACTCGATCAGCGAGCCCATCGGACTTCCCCACGATGCATCCCGCCAACTCGTGCTGTCAGTATCCGACACGGGCATGGGCATCCCCGTGGATCAGCAGGCGTTGCTATTCACGCCGTTCGCCCAGGCGCAGCACAAGCAGTCGCAGCGCTTCGGGGGTACCGGACTCGGATTGACGATATGTCGCCGGCTGCTCACCCTGATGGGCGGGTCGATCACGCTCGCGAGCACGCCGGGGCAGGGAAGCCGCTTTACCGTGCACCTGCGTTTGCCTGTTACCGGGCCGGCGATTGGGTTGGGGGCCACGGCACTGGCTTCGACCAAGCCTGCGCCGATCCTGCAAGGGTTGCGCGTGCTGGTGGTCGACGATCATCCGGCCAGCCGCATGCTCCTTAAGAGTCAGCTTGATACGCTCGGATGTTCGGTTGAAACCGCGAACGACGGGCAGGCGGCGTTCGCGTTATGGCGGGATCGTTTCAGCGCGGATTCTGCGTTCGAGTTGATCCTGACCGATTGCTCGATGCCTGTGATGAGCGGCGAGGATCTCGCTCGCGCGATTCGCGGCCTGGAACGATCGCTTGCGGGCGCCGGTCGACGGATCGAACCGGCGCCCATTGTCGGCATGACCGCGAATGCGCAGCCGGAGTGCGCGAAGGAGGCCGTCGATGCTGGCATGACGCTCTGCCTGGTCAAGCCGCTCGGGCTCGACGCGTTGCGTGATGGGCTGATGCAGGCATTGACGCGGCTCACGCATGGCGCCGGTGAAACGCCGCCGGCCGTATCGGAGGGCGTCCACCGCCCGGGATTCAGATCATTGCTCGACCAGAAACCGAAGTCCGCTGCACAGGCGGCACAGGGTCTCGATGTGCAAGATGCGCCCGTTTATGGACCGGAACATAATCTCGTTTCGAGTTTCATCTCGCGCCATGCTTCTGTTGACATGCGGGACAACGAGCATCAGGACGCCATGACTCACGCCGGTGCGGCGAGAACCTACGCGCCGTTCCTGAGCGCATTTGTGTTGGACGCAAGGCCTGGGTCGACGCTAAGCGTCCGCGTGGATTCATCGGTGCCGGAAAGCCCCACGCCGCCCTTTGACGCGAGGAAGCTCAACGCATTCGGAGAGCAAGCGGTCGCGCTTGCGGAAGCGGTGCAACACGCGAACCAGCAGGATCTGGACGATGCTCGCCGGGCTTTTGCGCTGGGTGACTTCGATCACTTGCGTGAACTTGCGCATCGTATGAAGGGGGCGGCATTCATGATTGCCGCGACGCCTTTCGCCGATGCGTGTCGCGATTTGCAACAGGCATGCGAGGCACAGGTGGGCGACTATTGCGCTCGCGACACGGCGTTGATTCACCGCGCCTATCAGCGTTTTCACGATGAAGCTTTAGCGCTCGCCGCCGCGCTCGCCGAGCATCTTTCCTGAGCGCGCTATGCGATGCCTGGAAACACGGAGCTGCCTTTGCCGGGTCACTCTGGGCCCGGCGATCCTCGCATGTGTTTTAATTAGATCCTCCAATTGCACCGATAACTGCCGCGCCGCTCGTTATGCGTCGGGCTAGACGAATGAATCGAAGGCATTTTTCGCATTGCTCGCGTGCCGGTTTGCGGCGCTGCATCATCGCGTGTTTCGTGCTTGCGCTCGCCGCCGGGGGCTTTCCTGTCCTGGCGCAGACGCCGGACTTCCTTAATCCGCGCTTGCTTGATCCACGCGTTACGCAGTCGACGATCGTGGATACGATTTGCAGGCCCGGTTATGTCGATGAAGTGCTTCCGCCGTTCGACGACCTGATGCATGAGAAGGAACAATTGCTCAAGCAACGTCGCATCGATCTTCCTAGTGCATCGCAATATGCGCTCGATCACCGCATGCCTGTCTTGCTTGGCGGATCGCCCACGGCGCAGACCAATCTTGACATTCGCCGATGGGATGGCCGTGGCGGGCAGCGCAGCAAGGAGCGGTTGACGGTGTTCCTGAAGCGGTGCGTTTGTACGGGCGATATGCCATTGGTGCGTGCGCAAGCTGCCATTTCGGGCGATTGGGCAACGCGCTTTCCTAACCTTTCGAGTTTGACCTGCGGTGGGCAGTGAGGGGGGAGGTTGGGGGGGTGCTGCTCGCGGAGAGTGTGGGGCTAGGGTTGAGTCCTTCTGCTAGCGTGGTCGTTCTGCTTAAGTCGGATTTTCTCGCTTATTACTGTTAGCCCCTGTTCGGGGCGGAACTTCATTTCTTTGCAAACGCGCAAAGAAACGAAGCAAAGAAACGCGTTTTAAACCGCCAATCTTTAAGTGTCGGCGTTGCGGATTTTCGGTTTTTGGCACGAACGTAGTGCCGCCCCCACGCACCAACCCGCAGTCGAACACCGACCTTTCTCGCCAACGGCGCGCACACGCTTCGCCTCAACCGCCCCATCAGTAATCATCCCCGTTCTCGCACTACCCACGCCCTCTACAGTCCTCGTACGTCTACCGTACGTCGCACTTCCCTCTTCGCACGACCCTAGCCCGATAAACAATAAAGTTTCAGTGCTCGCGACATATGTCATCTGACAACAAGTCGAAAAATAGCAAAGTCATACCTCTAGCACTGTCGACTAGAGATACTTTTACTACAGGACGCCCGTCATAACCTGGGCCCCGTTCGGCTGTTAAGGGTTAACTGCGATGGAAACGGAAA
The DNA here is from genome assembly GCF_049581465.1 of Caballeronia sp. GTDB lineage: Bacteria > Pseudomonadota > Gammaproteobacteria > Burkholderiales > Burkholderiaceae > Caballeronia. Next base: position 5,140 of record NZ_JBAUSA010000347.1, read on the forward strand.
GTCTCGTCAGATATCGTGCAAGTCGTAGGATGACATACTACAAATACAACATCTGATGCCGTCGGGAAGTGGTCGATTCCGCGTCGGCTATAGACCAAAAAGGAGATCAAATGGCTCTGTCGGGCGGTCTGCCAGCAACGGTTGCGGCGCTATGCATGGCGGCGGCTACAGTCTTTACATCGGCGGCTCGCGCGGCCGATCCAGTGTCCATCAATATCGTCGATGTCGCAGGCAACCTGCAATTGACGCAAAAAGGCTTCGAAGCATTCAAGGCCAAGTATCCAAATCTCGTTTCCAATTTCACCTACACCAATGCGCCCGCCCCGCAATTGCCCGGCAAGCTAAAGGCAATGCAAGCCGTCGGCCGCTCCGATATCGACCTGGTCCTCACCGGGACCGACGCGCTGGCTGCGGGTATCGAACAAGGTCTCTGGATCAAGCTGCTGCCCGATAACGCCGCTGCGTTCCCCGGTGTGCTCGATAAATATGCGCCAGGCCCGCGCAAGATGCAGGACGTCGCACAGGGCTATGGGATCGAGGTGGCGTACATGCCGGCCGGCCCGTTGATCGAATACAACCCGGCCAAGGTCACCGATCCGCCGAAGACGCCTGAAGCATTGCTCCAGTGGTGCAAGGCGCATCCGAACAAGCTGATTTACGCACGTCCGGCGAATTCAGGGCCGGGCCGCACGTTTCTCATGGGCCTGCCGTACGTTCTCGGCGACAAGAATCCGCAAGACCCGATCAACGGCTGGGACAAGACCTGGGCCTTCCTCAAGCAACTCAACGATTGCATCCCCTACTACCCCGGCGGAACGTCGGCGGTGATGAAGGAACTCGGCGAAGGCTCGCGCGACATGACGGTGACGGTCACGGGCTGGGACATCAACCCACGCGCGCTCGGACTGGTTCCCGCTGAATACAAGGTGCAAGCGTTCGACAACATGACCTGGGTCGACGACGCCCACTACATGGTGATCCCGAAAGGCGTGCCCAAGGAAAAGCTCGACGTCCTCTACAAGCTGATGAACTTCATGCTGGATCCGGCACAACAGGCGCTCACCTATGACGACGGCTACTTCTATCCGGGACCCGCAATCAAGGGCGTGACGATCGATCAGGCGCCCGCCAGCAGCCAGGAAGTCATCAAGAAGTTCGGTCGCCCAGAGTACGCAAAGCTGCTCGCCGATCGTCCTCATGTGATTCCGCTCAGCGCACAGGCGATGGTCGCCGCGTTTCAAAAGTGGGATCGCGAAGTGGGATCGGCGAAGACCAAGTGATCTACACGTGACGCGCGACGGGCACGGTCGTCGCGCGTCCCAGGAGTCCTTATGAAGCAGGGTTTTCAACAGCTCAGGCTGGATTCGGTGAGCCGCAGTTTTACCAACGCGGCAGGCGTGCAGGTCGCAGCATTGCAGGGGCTGGACCTCGACATTCAGCGAGGCGAGTTCATCGCTTTGCTGGGACCGTCCGGATGTGGCAAGTCGACCGCGCTCAATTGCATTGCCGGCTTGCAGCCGCTGACAGGGGGCGGGATCTGGCTGGACCAGCAGCGCATCGACTTGTTGCCGCCCGAGAAGCGCGGCTTCGGCATGGTGTTCCAAAACTACGCGCTGTTCCCGCATATGTCGGTGCTGGAAAACGTCGGCTTCGGCCTGAAGATGCGCGGTGAATCGAAGGCGGAAACGACCCGCCGCGCACGTGAAGCGCTGCACCTCGTACAACTCGTCGGACACGATGCAAAGCTGCCCGGGCAATTGTCCGGCGGCCAGCAGCAGCGCGTTGCGATCGCGCGGGCGATCGTGATCGAACCGCCGCTTGTGTTGATGGACGAGCCGCTGTCGAATCTCGACACCAAGCTTCGCATCGAGATGCGTGCGGAAATCCGCCGCATTCACGGCACCCTCGAACGGGCAACGATCTATGTGACGCACGATCAGGACGAAGCGCTGTCCATGGCCGATCGCATCGTCGTGATGAAGGAAGGCGTGGTGCAGCAAGTGGCATCGCCGAAAGAGGTTTATACGCGGCCACGCAACCTGCACGTCGCGCGCTTCATGGGATATCGCAATGTCGTGCGCGCCACACTCGAAGGCATGCAGGGCGACGGCGTCGCCGTCCTGGCCGAAGGCGTTCGCCTGATCGGGACCGCAATGGAAGGCTTCGATACGAAGAGTGTCAGCATCGCGATTCGTCCCGAGGACCTCGAGCGTGCCGAGCCCGGCACCGACAACACGTTCAACGCGCAAGTGGAAACGGTCGAGTATGGCGGCCGCGATTCGCTGATCATCGTTGCCACTGCGTTCGGCAAGATGTGGGCGCGGTTGGCCGGCGAATTCGCGGTCGGCGAGCGCGTCACGCTGCGCACCGCGCCGTCGCGAACCCTCGTCTATGGCGGAGAAACCGCATGAGCACGCTTGCGCTTCCTGTCCAGCGCGATCCGAAGCGCTTCCTCGTCGCCCCCGCGCTGATCTTCATCCTGGCGCTGTTCATCTATCCGTTCATCTACGGTCTGGTTCTATCCCTCCACCCGATGAACGGCGGCGGTGCATGGGCAAACTACATCGCCTTCTTCACCGATACCTCGATGTGGCCGACCATCATCGTCACGTTGAAGCTGGCCGTTCCGGCGACGGTCATCAACGTGGGGTTATCGATTCCCGTCGCGTTCGCGTTGCGTCGCAATTCGCCCTACCAGAAGATTGTCACCACCCTGCTTGTGATTCCGTTGACCCTAGGCACGGTGCTGATCGCCGACGGCATGCTCACCTACTTCGGCCCCAACGGCTGGTTTCCGCAAGCGCTTCAGGGCCTCCATCTCTATAGCGACGAAGTGCGCCTCACGCACAATTACTGGGGCGTCCTGATCTCGCTGATTGTGTCGGGATTTCCGTTCGCATTCCTGCTGACGTTGTCTTATGTGACGGGTATCGATCCCACCCTCGCGCGCGCTGCGGCCACGCTCGGTGCTAGCCCCTGGCAACAGTTTCAACAGATCTACCTGCCGCTTCTCGCACCGGGGCTTACGATGGCCGCGTGCCTTTCGTTCGTGCAGGCGTTCTCCGTGTTTCCATCGGCGATACTGCTTGGCGCGCCTGCCGGTCCGACGCGCGTGATCTCGATCGCGGCATCGGAAGCCGCCTTTGAAAGCTATGATTATTCGCTCGCATCGACCATCGCGATCGTCATGGGTCTCGTGCAATTGCTGCTGGTTGCGGCCATGCTGGGCGGTCGCCGCTTCTTCTACACGGGTCCCGTGACCGGAGGAAAAGGCTGATGGCAACCGATAACTCAACCTGGTCCCCTTCCCCGCACGTGACGCAGGACAGCCACAACCACGGCGCGCAACCCGCGAAGGCCATGAAGCCTCGCAGGCATGTCGGCGATATCCTCTGGAAGGCGCTCGTCTGGGGCGTCATGGGTTTTTTCCTGCTGAACGTCGTGTTGCTCATTGCGACGGTTGCTGTCAATTCAGTCGCGACGCGCTGGTTCGGCACGCCTTTGCCACAGGGATTCACGTTGCATTGGTATGCGCAAACGTGGGTCGATTTCCAGTTGGCGAGTGTGCTGCTGACCACCATGGAAGTCGTCGGTGCGGTCGTGGTTCTGTCTATCGTTCTAGGCGTTCCAGCGGCTTATGCGCTAGCGCGCGTGCAGTTTCGCGGCAAGCGTTTTGCGATGCTCGTGTTCCTGTTGCCGCTGATGGTCCCGCCTGTCACGTACGGCATCCCGATGGCGACCGTGATGTACAAGTTCGGCCTCGCCGGTACGCTCGTGGGCGTGATCATGGCGAATCTGGTTCCCGCGTTGCCGTTCGTCATTCTGGTGATGACGCCGTTCATCGAACAGATCGATCCCAATCTCGAATCGGCGGCGCGCATCTTTGGGGCGAATACGTTCAAGTACTTCCGCTACGTGCTGTTGCCGCTACTCATGCCGGGGATGCTTGCAGCTGGGTTGCTGGTTTTGGTGCGTACTATCGGGATGTTTGAATTGACGTTTTTCACGGCCGGGCCGGGTACGCAGACGCTAGTTGTCGCGCTTTACTATGCTGTGTTTTCGACAGGGGTGCGGGCGCCGCAGTCGATCGATGCGATGGCTATGATCTATATGGCGATCACGCTGATCTGGGTGCTTGTTGCGTTGCAGTTTGTTAGTCCGACGCAGCTGGTCTCGCGGGTTAAGGAGCAGCGGTAAGGGTGCTGCTCGCGGCGAGTGTGGGGAGAGCGTTGAGTCCTTCTGCTCGCGTGGTCGTTCTGCTTAAGTCGGATTTTCTTGCTTATTTCTGTTAGCC
>NZ_JBAUSA010000348.1:0-2216 GCF_049581465.1 Caballeronia sp.
AGGACTCAACGCTCTCCCCACACTCTCCGCGAGCAGCACCCCCCCAAACCCCAATCCGTCGTAGTATCTCCATTAGTTTCCACGGTGGAAACGAAACGACTAAGGCCACAGCGACGACGCGACACGACGAAACCGTCACGCCTCGCGGGCCCAATGGGGTGCTCAAGCATGGATCGTTTCCTGGCAATGAAAGTCTTTGTGCGGGTGGTCGAGAGCGGCAGTTTCTCGAAGGCTGCCGACGCCATGCGCCTGCCCGCGGCAAGCGTCTCACGCACCGTGCAAGCCCTTGAGGCGCACCTCGGCGCGCGCCTGCTGAATCGCACAACCCGCAGCATCAGCATCACGGAAGACGGCGAAATCTATTACGAGCGATGCGTGCGCGTGCTCGGTGAAGTGGACGAGATGGAGTCGGTGCTGTCGCGCTCGAAGCTGAGCCCGAAGGGTACGGTGCGTGTCAGCTTGCCCGCATTAATGGCGAAGAGCACGGTCATCGAGGCATTGCCCGAATTTTTCGCGCAGTATCCGGACATTCGCGTGGAGATGAACCTGACCGACAAGAATATCGATATTGTGGAGTCGGGCGTGGATTGCGTCATTCGCGTGGGCGCGGTCGGCGATGTCGGGCTGGTTGCGAAGACCATCGGCAGTTATATGCAGGTCACCGCGGCCGCTCCGTCGTACCTTGAAAAGTTCGGTGAACCGAAGACCCTCGAAGACCTCGACGACCATATGTGTGTCGACTATCTCGTCAGCACTACTGGGCGCGTCAGGACCTGGGAGTTTCTCGTCGACGGCGAGACCAGGACGATTGCACTCAAGGCCGTCCTGGCCGTCAATGACGCCGATTCGTATGTGGCGTGCGGCATTGCCGGGCTTGGGCTGATCCAGGCTTCGAGCTATACGTTGGCATCTTTTCTCGAAAACGGAACGCTACGCGAAGTGTTGCGGTCCTATCCGTCGTATCCGCGCGTGGTGTCGATCCTGTACGCCGCGAACCGGCACCAGCCAAGGAGGGTGAGGGCGTTTATCGACTGGGTCGCGGAGATTTACAAACGCCAGCCGTCATTGCAGGTGCCAAGCGGGAAAGCGGCTCCCGCGTATGTCAGTCACGTCGCGCAAGCGGGGCAGGTTACGACTTGATGACTTCACCGATGCTCGCGCTAACGGCAGTCGCGGTGGTCGCGCTAGTCGCGCCGGTCGCTGCTGCGGGCGGTGGCAACGCGGGGAGCGCTGCCGCGTTCGTGATTTCCGCGCGAGCGTGCTCGAACATCCATTCGAGCGTTTCGTAGATCGGTGTGACCGGCACCCGGCCGATCACCGAGCGAAGCTTGAGGTTCGATCCGACCAGCTTCGCGATCTCGTTATGTCGCATGAAGCGCGGGTCCACGAAGATTTCGATTTCGTAGCCCGCGATACGTCGCATCATGCCGAGGATCTCGCCCAGCGAATGGCCGTGGCCGGAGCAGATGTTGAACGCCTCGCCTGCCGGCGCTTCTTCGAGAAGCCGCGCGTAGACATCGACGACATTGCGGACGTCGGAGAAGTCCCGGCTCACGGCGAGGTTGCCGAGCGACATGCGCGTCTGGTGGCTCGCATGATGATTGACAATCTTCGGCAGCAGGAACGCGTCGCTTTGACCCACGCCGGTGTAGTTGAACGGCCGCGTGAAAAATACCGGCAAGCGGTCCAGGTACAAACGCGCCATGTGCTCCATGGCCAGTTTGCTCACCGCGTAGTCATTGCCAGGATTGAGCGCCACGGATTCGTCGATGACTTCCACATTCGCATTGCCATACACGTTCGATGTACTCGCGAGCAGCACCGCGCGCGGCTTCTGGTCGAGCGTGGTGAGCGCGTCGAGCAGGTTGCGCGAACCCATGATGTTCACGAGATAACTACGCGTGGGCGGATTGCCCGTGACGTGGGCGAGACCAGCGAGATGCACCACCACGTCCGGGCGCGCGTCGGCCACGCACGCCCGGACGGCGTCGAGATCGAGCAGGTCGACCGGTACGCCGGTCGTGCCTGGAACGGCGGCCTCGGATGCGGACACGGTTCCCCAGACCTCGTAGCCCTCGTCGAGCAGACGCTCCGCCATATGACGTCCGGTGAAGCCGGAGAGGCCCGTGACGAGTGCTCGGCGGCGCTTGCCGCCGTCAGGATGTTTTGTGTCGTTCATTGCGCTTGATGTTCGCGTCCACCGTCTTGCATAAGAA
>NZ_JBAUSA010000349.1:0-3323 GCF_049581465.1 Caballeronia sp.
CCAATGAAAAGCCGATGGTCGTATCGATCAGCAGCGGGCGGACGCTGAAGGCCGCGGTCGCGCAAATAGGACAACTGGACCGGCCGCAGCACAGGTTGGTATCGATGGTGGGGGCGATCGCCCAGGACGGGTCGTCCAACCGGTACGACGTCGCGCAGCATCTCTCCGAGAAAACCGGCGGCAAGCACTTCATGATCCCCGCGCCGTTGATGGCCGACAGCAAGGCCGAGCGCGCGCAGTGGTGTAATCACCGGCTGTATCGAATCGTCGATGAACTCTGTGAGAACGCCGATGTGGCGTTTGTGGGTATCGGCAATATGGGTATCAACTGTCCGCTGCATGAGGACGGATTCATCACGACGGCCGAAGTCGAGGAAATGATGGCGGCGGGCGCTGTGGCCGAATTGCTTGGCTTGCCGATTGACGCGCGCGGCGCGAGGGTGAACTCCACCACGGGCGAACGCGTAACGAGCTTGCGGCTGGATGCACCGCCGAAGCGGCCGACGATTGGTTTTGCGGGTGGGTTGAGGAAGCACGCGGCGGTCATCGCCACGTTGAAAGGGGGATGGCTGTCGGGGTTGGTTACCGACGAGTTGTGCGCGCAGGCGGCACTGGACGATTAAGCGGCGCGGGGCTGTTTTATGTTTTACAGCCCCGCCCCCCAAAACCCATCACGCGGCCGACAACACCTCAACAATCTTCCGCTGATATGCAATGCCATCGGCGTTAAACAAATGGCAATGCTCCGGCAAGGCGCCCAACTTCAACACCTCTCCCCGCGAATGCCGTTCCAGCGGCGGAATCCTGGCGATCATCCCCTCCGGCGCCACCGATGATTCCGAGTACAAATACGCCGCATCGCCGAGCGATTCAACGGCCATTGTCTTCGCCGATACGCCATGTTCGAGCGTCGCCGCCGTGCCCGCGTGCAAATGCTCCGGGCGAATCCCGACCGTCACCGTATCGCCTACCTTCGCCTTGCCTGGCTCAACCGCCGTCAGTTGCGTCTCGCCCGTCGCGTACTTCACAAGCACGCCATCGCTTAGCACCTGAGTGACTTCAGCATTCATGAAATTCATCTTCGGCGAGCCGATAAACCCGGCCACGAACTTGTTCTGCGGCGCATGATAAAGCTGGTTCGGCGAGCCCACCTGCTCCACATTTCCCGCCGACAACACCACGATCTTGTCAGCCAGCGTCATGGCCTCGACCTGATCATGCGTCACGTAAATCATGGTGGTCTTCAGCTCGTCGTGCAGCCGCGCGAATTCCAGACGCATCTTCACGCGCAAAGCGGCATCAAGGTTCGAAAGCGGCTCGTCAAAGAGAAACACTTTCGGCTTGCGCGTGATGGCCCGCCCAATTGCCACGCGTTGACGCTGACCACCGGACAATTGCTTAGGCTTCCTATCCAGCAAATGATCAATGTGCAGGATCTTCGCGGCTTGCTTCACTGCAGCATCGATTTCCGGCTTCGCCGTGCCGGCAAGCTTCAAACCAAACGCCATGTTGTCATACAGCGTCATGTGCGGATACAGCGCGTACGACTGGAACACCATCGCAATGCCGCGTTTGGCCGGTTGCACCTCGTTCACGCGCGTGCCGTCGATCATCAGGTCGCCGCCGGTAATATCTTCAAGACCCGCGATCATCCGCATCAGCGTGGACTTGCCGCAGCCGCTCGGGCCGACGAACACGACGAACTCGCCATCGGCGATATCGAGATTGACGCTCCGAATCACTTCAGTTTCTTCGTAACGCTTGTTGATGTTGCGCAGATTCAGGCTTGCCATGATCTAGTCTCCGTCTATAGCTTCGCTTCGTTGTCCGAGAGCGCAATGCTCACGGCAGTTCGGAGCTTGCGTTTTGCAGCCACTGTTCGACAAGCGCGGGAAGTTGACCCATCTCATCGAACACGACACTTGCGCCAGCACGTTTCAGCGCATCGATTTGTCCTTCACTTGCATGACCGCCACCAATGAATCCCAGCACCGTCATCCCCGCCGCCGCGGCCGCGGTGACGCCGGTCACGCTGTCTTCCACGACCACGCAACGCTCGGGCGCAACCCGCATGGTCCGCGCCGCTGCGAGATAAACGTCGGGCGCAGGTTTTGGGTTGGGCACCGTGTCGGCACAGAACATGCGCTCGCCAAAGAACCGAACGAGCCCCGTGCGGTTCAAAGCGGCTTCCACGTATGCCGTAAAACTGTTGCTCGCGCAGGCCTTGCGCAGCGGGATCACGGCAAGAGCCGCCGCGATCCCGTCGACTGCTGGTGCTTCCACCGCCGCCTGTTCCACTACGACGCGAATTGCGTCGATCTGGGCGGGGTCGATCGTGCGGCCAAGCTCTTCTGCCGCACGCAACAGCACCGCCTCGATCCGCAACCCTAGCAACGGCGTCACGATCGGTTCGGCATCGACACCCGGCCACATGGCTTGCAGCTCCTGAACGAGCATGCGTCCGGCGATAGATTCGCTATCGATCAGGACACCGTCGCAGTCGCAAATCAAGAGGTAGTCGGTATCGTTCGCCTCGGTCGTCTCGATCGCCGCGACGTGTTGTGATGTCAATATCACGGCATCGGCCTCACTTCACCGCGCCAAACGTCAGGCCGCGCACCAGTTGTTTCTGCGACAGCCAGCCAACAATCAGGATGGGTGCCACCGCCAGCAGAGACGCCGCCGAAAGCTTCGCCCAGAACAAGCCTTCCGGACTCGAATACGACGCAATGAACACGGTCAACGGTGCGGCGTTCGAACTCGACAGGTTGATGCTCCAGAACGCCTCGTTCCACGACAGGATCACGAGCAGCAACGCGGTTGAAGCGACCCCCGGCAAGGACATGGGCATCAGCAGATAGACGATTTCCTGCCACGTCGCCGCCCCGTCGATACGCCCTGCTTCCAGGATGTCGCGCGGCACTTCGTTGAAGTACGTGTAGGACATCCACACGGCGATCGGCAAGTTGATCAGCGTATAGACAATGATCAAGCCCCATACCGTATCGAGCATGCCGGTGTTCTTCCACAGCAAGTAGATCGGCACCAGCACGCCGACCGACGGCATCATCTTCGTCGACAGCATCCACAGCAACACTTTCTGCGTTTTCCTCGTGGGGAAGAAGGCCATCGCGTAGGCGCACGGCACGGCGAGCAGCAGGCAGATCACCGTCACGCCGACCGAGATGAGGATGGAATTCCACGCGAACGCAAAGTAGTTACTGCGCGCGAAAACCTCGCGGAAGCTATCCAGTGTCGGCGAGAAAATCAGCGACGACGAATACGCCTGCTGCTCGGTCTTGAACGCCGTGATGGTCATCCAG
>NZ_JBAUSA010000350.1:0-2400 GCF_049581465.1 Caballeronia sp.
TCGTCGAAGTTGCGGAATTTTTCGGAGTATCCCTCGACGCAATTGAAGCGTTTATGCTGGCTCAAGACGTAGACTCGGCCGCGCGAAGATCCGACAAGCTGGAAAGTGAAATCGTTGAACTCATCGAACGCCTTGGGCAATACCCCAAGATAGGCCGCCTTGCAGACTTTTACTCAGTCACATCCGAGGCCTCACAAGCCTGGCTTCACCAAGTCGGCCAACTGGCCGTGCAAGCTGGATTGCAAGAGTTTCGAGAATGCGTTCTTTCTTCGTTCCTCGTCCTGTACGCGTGCTCCGAGACGCGTGTGATGCTGCTGTCCATCCGTCACGAGCGGGCAGCCAAGTACGGACGGGACGCCGAGTGAGGCCCCGATCGCATTGCTAAAGGCTGAGAGGCGCACCCACACCTAGTGGCTGGTGCCTTATATTTGACATAACATAATTTATCAACGTCAGTGGTACCTAAAGAAGTGTTGCGGATTTCGCCTCGCTGTCATGGATTCGACGCAACAGCTTCATATCATTTGGCACCTTTTTACCGTTGCGTCGATCGATGACTTTCCTCCAGTTATCGGATTCGCTGGTTCCGGGCCGACTGAGAAGCGTCACCCTGGTCGGTGAGTCTGCAATTCCACGATATTGGGCCAACGTCTGGCTGATCATGTCGATGGGCCATCTGGCCGAATCGACCCAAACTGGCAAGCTTCGGTACATCGAGGACCTTTACCAGCACGCGGACCGGATTCTGGGACCAAACGGTCTCGACGATGCGTTTGCTGGCGTCGATGATGGCGCGCTGGCCGACGTTCTTGAGTCGTGGTTTGTCTCGATCCGGAATCGGCCGCGAGCCACCCGAGCCGACGAGCTGCGCTGGCATGCCGGCCTCGGGTTTGTGACGGACGTGGTGACATGGCGTTCCAAGAGCCGAATTCCGGATGATCGCCTGCGAGGCATCGAGGCGCGCTTGCACAGGCTTTCGACCTTATACAGCCAATTGCATGTGCGGAAAACCAGTCAGGTTGAAACCGTCCGCTCATTGCCAGCATCCGTCGTGGAGGCGCTTTACGATCTGCTGGACCCGGAGTCGAGTGGGAATCCGTTCACGCGTGCGAAGACCCGCTGGCGCATTTACATCGCCTTCGTGCTGATGTTGCATCAAGGACTGCGGCGTGGCGAGTTGCTGCTGCTTACAGCCGACTGTGTAAAGTCCGGCTTTGACAAGAAAAGGCAAACACCGCGTTATTGGCTCAATGTGCAGGAGAACGAATATGAGGACGGCGAAGCCGATGAGACGATCGACTCGCGGTACTCGAAGCCAAGCATCAAAACAGTCCATTCTGTCCGACAGATTCCTGTCAGTGGGCTAACGGCTCAGCTGGTCCAGACCTACGTTGAAAACTATCGCGGCCGCCCGAGCCACCCCTTCCTGCTTAATTCATATCTTGGCAACCCGCTCGCGACTGAATCGCTGACAAAAGCGTTTCGCGAAGTCTCGAATGTGTTGCCCGAGCCGGTACGTCGTGAATTGAGCGATCGCTGTGGCAAGGATTCCGTTATGCCGCATGACCTGCGTCACACAAGCGCTGTCGTGCGCTTACATCAACTGCTGGATAGCGGTGACGCGATGGATGAGGCACTGCAGAAGATGCGAGCGTTCTTCGGATGGTCAAAGAAATCGTTGATGCCCTCACGCTACGCGCGGGCTGTGTTCGAGGACCGGCTAGCGGGCGTGTGGAATGACAGTTTCGATGACCGGGTAGCGTTGCTACGCGCCATCCCGAAAGGGCTCTGACCATGCAAGTGCCCCGCAGCATCGGCGTTGCGGATGTCGCTCGCGAGGCCGGAGATCTGATCGCCGACGTGGTCTCGCGACTTCCAGCGCTTCCTCCCATCATCCGCTACTACGACGAATTTGATGACGCTACCCGCTCGATCACTTCGCCCACGGACACGGTGGTATTCGAACTGTTGATATATGGGCGGCTGCACAGGCTGGACTTCGATCGTTGTCCAGGCGCATATGGCATGCTGGTGAAGCAGCTCTTCTTGTTTCTGCTAGGCAAAGGACTTCATGTCGTTTCCGCCTTCAAGGCAGCCAGTGGAGCGATGCACTTCTCGGTTCCCGAAGTCGAAAGGCTGGTCGACGCCGGCCCGCACAAAATCGGTCGTGAATGGGCCGTCATGCGCGCTCGCGACTTGCCTCAGGATGCGTACCGGTACTGTCACATTGTTTATGGTCGAGCGAGTGAAGACGTTAAATATCAGTATTCCTGATTTATGCGGCAAGGCGATCCAGCATTGAGTTGCCGGTCACGGTTTCCCACGCGTCAAAAGCCTGTGTGCGCGCCTGCCGCTTGTCTTGTGCGTTCGCGTTGTAACGGCAGTGCATGAACAGGTTTG
>NZ_JBAUSA010000351.1:0-1940 GCF_049581465.1 Caballeronia sp.
GAGCAAGAGCGTTGCAGCCTCGGCGCCGGTCGTTGCGGCCATCCAATCGCCGGCACCCGTTGCGCAAGCAGCTGTATCGGACGCGGCCGCGGTAGGGACAGGCAATAATTCGCTCGAATTGACGGTGGCGAAGGACAGCTGGTTCACCGTGCGCCAAAAGGACGGCAAGGAAGTGTTTTCCGGCCTGGTTCACGCCGGCAGCGCCCAGCGGGTGTCCGGAGATGCGCCGTTCAAGGTCATCGTGGGCAATCGCGCGGGCCTCGAAGCGCTCACGTTCGACGGGCAGCCTGTCGATCCGGCAAAATTCGGTCCGGCGAAGGGCAATGTAGCGCGTTTCTCGCTACCCTGATTGACCGGGTCGCGAGCCTGACGCACACGTCCGGCGCCGCTCGCCCGTCAAGGGTACTCGGCGCCGACACAAACTTGTGCGAACGTTATCGAGAAGGTTAGTCGAGGCGTCGTGAAGGTAGCGACGCCGATTTCATGTCCAGATACGCGTCACCGTGCATTGGCCGGCGGCGCAAAGGGTCTTTCGATGCAATCCGAAGCTCAACAACCCCTTATTAGTAGCCAGATTTGTTCGTCGGAGCCCGTCTTCGGCGGATCGTGGAAAAGGCGTGCATCGCATGCAGTCGACATCCGCTGGGCCGGCCAGCTCGTGACTGTCGGCGGCGACGCGCCCGTGCGAATCCAGTCGATGACGAATACCGACACCGCCGACGCCATCGGCACGGCAATCCAAGTGAAGGAGCTGGCTCAAGCCGGGTCGGAACTGGTGCGGATCACGGTGAACACGCCCGAAGCCGCTGCCGCCGTTCCGCATGTTCGTGATCAACTCGACCGGATGGGTGTGTCGGTACCGCTCGTCGGCGATTTTCATTACAACGGCCACTTGTTGTTGCGCGATTATCCGGCGTGCGCCGAAGCGCTTTCCAAGTACCGGATCAACCCGGGCAATGTCGGCCACGGCGCGAAACGCGACACGCAATTCGCGCAGATGATCGAAGCAGCCGCCCGGTACGGCAAGGCAGTCCGGATCGGCGTGAACTGGGGCAGTCTCGACCAGGACCTGCTCGCGAGAATGATGGACGAGAACGCGTTGCGCGCAACGCCTTGGCAAGCGCAAAGCGTGATGTACGAAGCGCTGATCCAGTCGGCGATCGGCTCGGCGGAACGCGCCGTGGAAATCGGCTTGGGACGCAACCAGATCATCTTGTCGTGCAAGGTCAGCGGCGTGCAAGACTTGATCGCGGTCTATCGTGAACTGGCCCGGCGCTGCAGCTTCGCGCTCCACCTCGGATTGACCGAAGCAGGCATGGGTTCGAAGGGCATCGTGGCATCGACGGCGGCTTTGTCCGTGCTGCTGCAGGAAGGCATCGGCGACACAATCCGTATTTCGCTGACACCTGAACCGGGCGGCGCGCGCACCGGCGAAGTGATTGTCGGCCAGGAAATCCTGCAGACCATGGGGCTGCGTTCGTTCACGCCGATGGTGATTGCATGCCCCGGTTGCGGACGCACCACCAGCACACTGTTCCAGGAACTGGCGTCGCAGATCCAGACGTATTTGCGTGATTCAATGCCGGTTTGGCGGGACCAGTTCCCGGGTGTCGAAAAGATGCACGTGGCGGTGATGGGCTGCATCGTGAACGGACCGGGAGAATCGAAGCAGGCGAATATCGGTATCAGCTTGCCGGGTTCCGGCGAAAATCCCGCGGCCCCGGTTTTCATCGACGGCGTGAAGGTCAAAACGCTGCGCGGTGAACACATTGCCGAGGATTTCCAGCAGATCGTCAGCGACTACGTGACGCGTACTTACGGCAAGCGCGAAACCGCGCAGGCAGAAACACTCTAAAGACAGATGACTGAACCGAAGAAAAAGCTCGAGAAACTGAGTGGCGTGAAGGGCATGAACGACATCCTCCCGCAGGATGCCGCGC
>NZ_JBAUSA010000352.1:0-3178 GCF_049581465.1 Caballeronia sp.
GACGCCTTTCCAGCTGTTCTCAATCAACTGGCAGTTACCGGGGATCAACAACTGGTAGCCCTGGTTCAAATAACTCTGAAAGTTGCTGAGGTGAGCCTGGCAGTTGACCAACGCTGGTTGAATTACACTCGCGTAGCGGCCGCCCCCGGTGTTGTAGATCGTCTGCCCCTGACTCATCGCCATGTCGAGCAGCTTCACCGTTGATACTGCAGACACGCCCGAGGTCTGATTGACCGCGGTAGACTCGAGTATCGACGAATGCATCGAGTTGCTTTGAAACACAGCCTTTTCGAGGGTCCAGTCGCCAGCCATTTGGACCGTTGCGCTCATGTTGCTCGGAAGATCGACATACGGTCCCTGATCGAAGCCAGCAATACCGACCTGGTGATGCTGGATCGTGTACGCATTCGCAAGGCGATCCGTAATGGAGGCGCTGTTGGTCGTCTGCGACATCCACTGCGCCCCTAACACGCCAAGGCTCGCGCCGAGCGCGGGTTCGCTCGTTTCAGCGTTACCGGCCGCGCGGACATTGTCAAGATTCTTGAGATAGTTTTGCGACAGTCCGCGACCGGTCGGCCCCCAACCGTTGACGACCAGGTAAGTGCCACCGCCCTTGATATGCTGGTCGAAAGCATGCTCGGCATAGCCGTTCGCGTATGCGTTATGCCATACGACAAAACTGACAACACTATCGGCACCGGGTGCGACCGGGCTTCCAGGTGCACCAATTGCCTGACCTTCGAGTTTGAGTACCGGTTGGTTTGAACTGTTGTATGTGATCGTCAGGCGCTTGCCGTAAATCGCGTCGGACGTGAAGGTCTGATCGATGCCCTGATAGACCACGCGTACAGTGGGCTTGTACCCGCCAGGAATGTCGCTCCATTCCTGGGTACTGTAGGAGGAGTCAAGCAAAGGGTTTTGGGTCTGTCGAACGATCCCCGCGAACGATGGTGTGATCGATTTACCGCCGATGATGTCGCTCATGGTCGCTGTCGGCTTGTTTTTGCGGATCCAGTTCGCAAGGTTGGTCGAGGCGGTCTGCAAGTCCGTACGAATTCCAGTGCGGTTCACGCCGCGCACCAGATCAGGCGTGACGGTTGCTCCAGAAGTGGCATTTTTTTGGAACGCTGCAGCGTTGTAGCCGGCAGCTACATTCAAGTCCACTCCGGATTTGACAGTGTGTGGTTTGTAGCTAGGGTCGAATGTGTACCAGGTGCCACCGAGATTCGCTTTGACCCACAAGTGCTCGATCGAGATGTCGGTCATCGGGGCATTTAACCCCGGACAGTCACCCGTCTGCGGTGCGTTGACGCTGTATACGGGAATCTGAGTCTGGCCCATCAGGTTAAGGACGGCACACACGTTCGTGGTCGGCAAACCGTACCAGTCCGAGAACTGCCGCGCACTGAGCTTGATCACACCTCGGACAAACCGCGTGTCGTAGCCCGAAATGCGCAGCAGCGACACCATCAACTGTGCCTGGTCGAACGCGCTTCCCTGGTTATCGAGCACCGCACCGAGTGCACCTTTATGGATGCCTCGCACGGGATCGATTTCGATGTTGTCCCGAACGTATTCATAAATCAGGTCTGGGTTGTAGCGCAGCGCCCGGGCAAGTTCTTCGAGCGAAGCGGGACCGGGCGGCGCATCATTGCTGACAATGCCATTGGTGCCGGTGACGCCGCCGCTGCGAAGCAATCGTTTCTCGGGCGGTTCTAATTTTCGCAGGCGGACATCTTCAGGCGCAGATCGCGCCCGCTTGGTGTCCAACTTCGCGAGCGTTTCTATCGTGCCCCCAAGGTTGATACTGGCAGGAAGGTCACGCGCCACCTGGCTATCGTGCGCCGTGGCTTCCGCTTCCGTGACCGGAGGCATAACTGCTCTAATGCTGTTCGGCTGGGGTGCAAATTCCTCTCCAGACAAAGCGGGGCCGGCACGCAACAACCTTGGCGTAGCCAGTTCCCGGCCGCGGCGGATGACCGGTTGTTGCAGAGTTTGCTGCGCGTCCGTAGCAGCGGTAGGGTCGACAACGGCAGGTGTCGTACTGGAAAAATGCACATTACCGGCTTCGGCGGTGCTCACAAACAGAGCGACCATGCTCAACAGTGCCGTAAGCATAGCAAAGCGAATAGTCTTGCGTTCGCGGGCAGCGCGGCAACTGGTCACGCGATTATCTACTGATACGGAATCGGACATCAAACATCTTCCTCGAGAATTGGTGTTTTAGCGGCTGCTTGCTGCTACCAAATTTGCGCGCAAAGCCGCCCCTCCCAGGTGAAACGGGGACGAGTGCTGTCGTTCAGGTATGCGGACAACCAGTAGCAACGCCCATCTGCACACAACTGAAGGCGTGTACAGAACTTGCAAGCGGCGTTATCGATTTATCCCGCTAACTGTCCGGCACGGACAGTCAGGACGACGGTTATGAAGGCGCGGTACTGACAACACTGACCCGGTTGCCGGCGGTGTCGTAGCTATAGGTGACGGTGGTGGTCTTGACGCCATCGCTATACGCGATTTTGGTCAGCCTCCCCAGTGCGTCATAGGTGTAGTTAGCGTTGCTCGCGGCAAACGCCGCGGCGGAAAACGTTAATAGAGCGATACTCGCCAAGAGGCTCGCCGCCCGCCGCGCTCTCCTGTTCGCCATCCGACTTCGACCTGTGACAGACTGCTTTCCCGGTCTGCCTTCTAATATTTCGCTGCCCCTAAGCATCTCAAAATCCCCTTCTTTTAATATCTGTTGTTCACGACATGCATCGAAGCCGAACAGCTTAGTCGCACTTTCACTGTGCGCGCCGACGTTGCGTTGCTCGTGGCTGCACCAATTATCTAAGCATGCCTCGCCGTGTTTTCTCTGTATCGCCAAACTCCATTTAGTCTTGCATATCACTTACCGTCCGATCAACGCATATCTTTACTACCAGTTAGAAATTCAAAGTACGTCAACAACAACAGATATAAAGTGTCGTAGCCGTCAAAAGATATTGCCAACCCGACCGGTGACATGCAATGCTCGAACACCCACCACAAATATCTCGCTTAACAAATATGCAGTACAAACTAAACATCTTGTTTTTGTCTCAAGTCTCTCAAACTGCATCGTCCCGATGATCAAATTCCACCCCTATCGCACCGGTGATTCGTAAATTAAAAGACACACCGAAGATCATCTCAAAAT
>NZ_JBAUSA010000353.1:0-1636 GCF_049581465.1 Caballeronia sp.
AGCGAAGGGTCCGCATCGAAGGCTTCAAAGGCGGCGCGCAGCGCGTCGGCCATCGGACGATCGATCGCGTTGCGACGTTCCGGCCGGTCGAGCACGACGGTCGCGACTCGCGGGTCCAGCGGATGGAGTTCGAGCCGGACGTGATCGCCGAAGTAAGTCACGGTCGATACGGATGCGGGGGTCGCATCGGACATGATGCGGATCAGTTAGATGTTTGGCAGATCTTCCAGCGATTTCTCAACCCGATCTTCTTCAAGAACGGCTTCAATTCCGGTATGACCGTTCGCGTACGGAATTGCAGCAACCCGGGGACCCAGATAGATTCGGCCGCCGAGCTTGAAAAGGGTCCTGACCCGCTCTCCCTTGCCCAGGGCATCCACGACGTGGTCCACACCGACCACTTTGGGTACTGACGCCCAATCGGTTGTCAACTCATCGATCTCGCCCCAGCGTACGTGAGTGACGCGATCATTGTTCCAACGAACACCATCGATGGCAAAACTAGACATGGCTGGCTCCGTCTATTAATGAAGCACCTGAATGAAACGACGGCCGCGCCGGACGGCACGCGTGACCCTGCGCGCCGCTTCGCAAGCATCAACATGGAGTCGCACGCAATCGGTTTACCGCTCTGTGTAAATAGCTTGCGACGAGCCCGAAATAGATTGACATGGTTCAAAGGAATGTTCAACCCGGTGCGGACACGCGACGAGGGGACCGATGGTTTGAATATGAGCGGATTTGCGCGCTGTTTATAGTCCCGTCGGCTCGGCGAGATTCAGCATTAGGCGATTCGCCCACGCGAAAATTGCCTTTGTTGACGCGCGGCAAATCTGCCAAAAATGATTTTCTAATCAGGGGGAGGAAATATTCGCGATGCGGCGCGTTCAAAACGGCGCTCCTTCCGCTTTGTTATCGGGCCACGTTGTCCGCTGTCCGCTCGGTACCGAGACCACGACCAGCTTTGTGTAGATATTCGCCGTCGCGTACAGCGCAAGGAAGCGATTGAGCATCTCGCCGAATAGTGCGAGATCGCCGTCGCCGGCAAACTTGTCACTGTGGAGCGTCACCTCGATCTCGACCCCACGCAGCAAGCCGCCCTTGACGAGCTTTTGGAGCAGCCGGTGTTTGACATCGGTAATCGCTTCGATACGCCGCCGGTTCAACTCGCCATCGGTCCAGTCGTAGAGTGCGAGACTGCCGCGCAGGATTTCTGCGTCGAGTAGGGAGAGGTAATTAGGCGCCAGATGCGACAACACGCGCCAGTGAAAGCGATCCCCGGTAGGCGGATACACCGGCAAGGTTGGCGCGGTCAGATTGCGCACGGCCCCCACATTTGTGAAGCCATCGCGCATGTGCCGGATGCTGGATTCATGCAGCCCCTTGCGCGGCAACATGCCGTTCGTCCCTGTCACGGTCACCGACAAAACCTCTTGCGGCAGCGTTGTCTGCTGTTCCCACGCATGACCGCCGAGCACGATCCACGTATCGAAGCGTCCCGACGCGCCACGCTGCAATCGCGTATGAAAATATCGTTCGGGCATCTCATGGCGCAACATGCCACCGCGATGCCGGAAGGCCGCAAAGAGCGCATATTCGAAACGCACGCCAGTAGACGCTTCGCGTCCCACGACCG
>NZ_JBAUSA010000354.1:0-2548 GCF_049581465.1 Caballeronia sp.
ATTTCTGTTAGCCCCTATCCGGGGCGGGACTTCATTTCTTTGCAAACGCGCAAAGAAACGAAGCAAAGAAACGCGTTCAAACCGCGAATACCTCAGTGTTGTCGTTGCTCATTTCAGGTCTTTGGCCCGAACGTAGCACGGCCCCCGCAAACTCAACCCGCAGTCGAACACCCACCTCAAGCACAAACGGCACGCACACGCTTCGCCTCAAACGCCATATCGCCACGACCATCCATGTTCGTACTACCAGTCGGTGAGCGGTCCGCGCTCGCCCCGTCAGGGTCTTGCTTCGCAGGATCCCGACGGATGACACCCAAAACGGAAAAGCCGACAGACCTTGCTAGGAACGTTCCACGCCTGAGCGACACTCACCGAGCAACACCCACTCGACCTCGCTGCCCGTCCTTCCCCAATCCTGCCTCACCCCAAAGCCGCCCGAGCAGCAACCACCGCCGCCCGAACCTGCTCCGGCGCCGTCCCACCGGCGTGATTCCGACTCGCAACCGACCCTTCAAGGGTCAAGTACTCGAAAACATCCTCGCCGATAAGCTGAGCCACATTCGGCAATTCCGCGCGCATTTCGTCGAGCGAAAGATCAGCCAGATCGCAACCCCGATCCACGCAAACGCGGACCGCGAGCGCCACCGCTTCGTGGGCGTCGCGGAACGGCAGGCCGCGCTTGACCAGATAATCGGCAAGATCCGTAGCGGTCGAGAAGCCCTGCAACGCGGCTGCGCGCATGGCGTCCGGCTTCACCGTGATGCCCGCTGCCATTTCGGCGAAGATGCGCAGGGTGTCGGCGACGGTGTCGACTGTGTCGAACAGCGGTTCCTTGTCTTCCTGATTGTCCTTGTTGTACGCAAGCGGCTGGCCTTTCATCAGGGTCAGCAACGCCATCAGATGTCCGTTCACGCGACCCGTCTTGCCGCGCGCCAGTTCGGGCACATCAGGGTTTTTCTTTTGCGGCATGATCGACGACCCCGTACAAAACCGGTCGGCCAGGTCGATAAACCCGACTCGCGGGCTCATCCACAACACGAGTTCTTCAGAAAAACGCGACACGTGGGTCATTACGAGCGCGGCGGCCGCCGTAAATTCGATCGCGAAATCGCGATCCGATACGGCATCGAGCGAATTCGCACAAATGCCGTCAAAGCCAAGCGTCTTCGCCACGGCGTGCCGGTCGATCGGATAGCTTGTGCCGGCGAGCGCCGCCGCGCCGAGCGGCAAGCGGTTCACGCGCTTGCGGCAATCGCGCATGCGTTCGCTGTCGCGCGCGAACATTTCGACGTAGGCGAGCAGATGGTGCCCGAACGTAACGGGTTGAGCGACTTGCAGGTGCGTGAAGCCAGGCATGATGGTTTCGGCATTCTGTTCGGCGATATCGATGAGCGCGCGCCGCAATTCGACCAGCAATTCGCCAATGCGATCGATTTCGCCGCGCAGCCAGAGGCGGATATCGGTCGCGACCTGATCGTTTCGTGAGCGGCCGGTGTGGAGACGCTTGCCGGCATCGCCAATGAGTGCGGTCAAGCGCGCCTCGATGTTCAGATGCACGTCTTCAAGATCGAGTTTCCACTCGAATTCACCCCGTTCAATTTCGCCCCGGATCTGCGTCATGCCGCGCTGAATAGACAGCAAATCTTCATCGCCGATAATCTTCTGCGCCGCAAGCATGGCTGCGTGCGCGAGCGAGCCATCGATGTCGACGAATGCAAGCCGCTTGTCGAAGAACACAGACGACGTGTAGCGCTTGACCAGATCGGACATGGGCTCATTGAAGCGAGCCGACCAGGCTTCGCCTTTCTTATGCAGTTGTGACGTCATGGCTGATGGAGTAGAGAGCGAAAAGTCGAAAGCGAGCGGCGAATTCAGCGGAATCCGGTTGAAATGCCGAGGAAAAAGCGATTTTACAGGCAATGCTTCCCAACCGACAGACGTGGGAAAACCGAGCACGGTGGACCCGCCCGGCGAGCCAACGTCCGAGAGGGCGCCACGATGCCCGCGGCGCATGACAAACACCAACCGAAACCGTCAAGCAGCGGGAATGACCTTGCCTGTATAGACGACCGGTCCGGTAGGACCATCCGGATTGGGAGAGCCGCCAACCGGTTCTACGGACACCGCCAACGCCGGATAAGCATCAACAGAAGCAGCCTTGAACCGCGCGGTGCCTCCAACCGGCAGGACGCCTAGTGAGACCGGATGCCCTTCTTTTGGAAGGCCCCAGAGTTGCATGGATTTATCGGAGGGATCCGATGAACCACTCAACCGTCGCACGGTGACTTCCGAAGTCCGATCGTCCCACGTAACGAGCATCATCGCGTTCGATTGCTTGTCGGCGAGCGTAGCCACGTATCCAATACGCGGCGCCTGCGCGACCTGAACCACAGCGACACGCACGGGCGCGACCGTCGTCAACGCACGAATCGACACGACCAGTGCAATGGCAGCGACAGCGGTTGCGGCAATCGACCAGCCGCGCCAGAACGACAGGTTCTCGAACCAGCTTGTCTTCGGGCGGGTAGAAGGCGCGGGCCTCGCGGGC
>NZ_JBAUSA010000355.1:0-4065 GCF_049581465.1 Caballeronia sp.
CCTTTGAAGGATAGTGATTGAATCCACGGGCGCTCGCCAGAGCGCCGAAAGGGGTAATGGCATGAGCAAGGTAGCGTTTATAGGGTTGGGGGCAATGGGATCGCGTATGGCGGCCAGTCTGCTTAAGGCGGGTCACGAGCTTACCGTGTACGATTTAGTACCGGAGGCGACCAAGAAATTGGCCAGTTCCGGCGCGAAAACCGCGGCTTCCCCTCGGAAAGCGGCGGAAGGCAACGAGTTCATCTTTACGATGGTTCGCGATGACGAGACGTCGCGTAAGGTCTGGCTGGATGCAACGAACGGCGCAGTTGCAGGCATGAAGCCGGGAGCTATAGCCATTGAATGCTCCACGATTACCCCGGGTTGGGCTCGTGAACTCCATAACGCGTTGAGCAAGACCGGCACTGCAATGCTGGAAGCGCCGGTGTCCGGAAGTACTCCTCAGGCCGAGAAAGGGACTTTAGTGTTCCTGGTCGGGGGTGATGCGCAGACGCTCAAAAGTGCGGAGAAAGTGCTCACGGCTGTCGGTTCCAGCATTCAACATGCGGGGCCCGCAGGGGCTGGGGCACTGGCAAAGCTCGTCACAAATACCCTAATGGGCGTCGGGCTAAGCACGATCGCGGAAATGATCGGCATGCTCAAAAGGCACGGTGTCGACGCGAAACAGGTGCTGGATGCCGTGGCAGGCACGGCAATGTGGACCGAGCACCTCACCAGTGATACGAAATCCATGCTCAGTGGAAATTTCGAAGCCAAATTTCCCATCAAGCTTCTCGCAAAGGACCTCGGCTACACGGTGACCACTGCGGGTGGGGATGCACTGGTACCTACGGTGAGCGCTGTACGAGATGTATTTCTGAAGGCCATTGACGAGAAGCTTGGTGATCTCAACATGACAGCTGTCGTCAAGCTCTTCGACAAAGACAGCTAAATGTTTGACCGGTCCGCTAAGGTTCTGACGTCAACTTGCGTCGCTAGAATAGTCCAAAGAGGGGCGATACCTTCGCGTGACAGCCGAGCTTCTAGGGGATAGGTTTGGGGGTGGCTTTTTGTCCTGAACAGCATCGAATCCCGCCCAGCAAGGCTTCGCAGTCGGAATGAGAACCCGCCCCGGTTCAGTTGAAATCCAAATCGGGTACTGGCTCGCGTCGGGGTGAAGCATTCGATCTGCACCGTCGCGAATTACGTTGACGCGCGAGCGGATCGGCTGCCTACATAGCGGACCGCGACGAATTGCGGCCCGTGCTTACCACGCATTGCACGAATCTGCTGCTGTTTCCGATTCCTGGGTGGCTGGATGATGGATGCATTCCAAACCAACTGGAGCCGCGCCATGGAATTCCTCCGACTCGTCCGCATCGTTCTTTCCAGCTTCTTCGGCGTGCGCAAGCGTGCGTCGCATGAGACGGACTTCGCCAACGTGAACTTTGTCCTGCTGCCGTTCGTGGCCGTGTTCATGGCAGTGGTCATCGGCGCGATCATATTCGGCTTTGTGCACCTGGTCGCGGACTCGACGAGCGCAATGCAGGGCTTCTGATTCGTGGTTCGCTGCATTGGCCGCGCAACCCGGCTGCTATTGGCGTGTAGGGCTTAACAGCAACGGGCTCATCACGGTCGCACTGAACATGAATCAGATTGACGCGTGCACCGCCGGGTCATCGAGAATCTCGGCAAGGGCACGTATGGCTCCATCAATCTTGACGCTCCAGGGATGCCCAAAGTTGATCCGGACGCAATTCTGAAATGCGTGCGTGGCGGAAAAGATCGGACCAGGCGCGATGCTGATACCACGGCCGATCGCGAGCCGGTGCAGCGCCATTGCATCGACCGCGTCCGGCAATTGCAGCCACAGGAAGTAACCGCCCGAGGGCGTCACCCATCGGACCTCACGCGGCAGGTATCGCCGCAAAGCCGCTTCCATGGCTGCACGTTGGGTCTGCATCGCAGCGTGCAGCTTGCGCAGATGCCGGTCGAACCCGCCGTGCTCCAGGTAGTCCGCAATGCCCGCCTGCGCAGGGCTGCTGGCCGAGAGCGTCGTCATCAGTTTGAGCCGCTGCACGCGATCCGCGAAGCGTCCAGCGGACGCCCATCCGATACGATAACCCGGTGCAAGCGTCTTCGAAAACGAACTACAGTGCATGACCAGTCCGTTGCTATCGAAGGCTTTCGCAGGGAGTGGCCGATCACGGCTGAAGTGCAGCTCCTGATAAACGTCGTCCTCGATCAGCGGTACGTCGCGCGCTGCAAGCATGTCAACGAGCGACTTCTTCTTTTCGTCGGAAAGGGTGACGCCGGTCGGATTCTGGAAATTGGTCATGAACCAGCATGCGCGAATCGAATGCTTGTCGAGCGCAGCGGCAAGCGCGTCGAGGTCGAGGCCTGTGACCGGATGGACCGGAATCTCGACCGCGCGCAGATCGAGCCGCTCAATGGCCTGCAAGGCCGCGTAGAAGCCCGGCGACTCGACCGCGACGACGTCGCCCGGACGCGTGACGGCCATCAGACACAGATTCAGCGCCTCCAGCGCGCCGTTGGTAACGACGATCTCCTCGGGGGGGATCGACACGCCGGTGGCCACATAGCGCCGCGCGATCTGGCGGCGAAGATGGTCGTTGCCGGGCGGCAGATCCACGACCGTGCTCCATGGGCTGAGCGCGCGCGTGCCTCGGGTCAGCGATTTGAGCAGGCGAGCTGAAGGGAACAACAGGGGTGACGGGAACGCCGAGCCGAGCGGCACGATGTCTGGATGCTTCGCGGCATCGAGCACGGAAAACACCAGATCGCTGATGTCGACCTTCGTTGAATCGGCTAGCGGCATGTCCTGATGCGACGGCACCTGTTTGACCGCCGCACCGGGCGTCACGAAGTAGCCCGCGCGCTCTTCGGCGCGGATCAGCCCCCACTCTTCGAGCAGATAGTACGCGCGGAAAACCGTCGACTGACTGACACCGCGCTGCGCGATGATCTGCCGGAGCGACGGTAGTCGGGAGCCGATCGGAATCTGCCCCGACCGGATGCCATCAGCAATCGAGTTGGCGAGAGCCTCGTAGCGTTTCATGATGTGTTTTCTTAAAGTGTTTATCTCATGTTAGGTCGCCGTCGC
The DNA here is from genome assembly GCF_049581465.1 of Caballeronia sp. Classification (GTDB taxonomy): domain Bacteria; phylum Pseudomonadota; class Gammaproteobacteria; order Burkholderiales; family Burkholderiaceae; genus Caballeronia. The sequence continues at coordinate 3,104 of NZ_JBAUSA010000355.1, forward strand.
CGGAGGTCGTGCAATGTTCCGTCGCATATGACGACCCGGCGAAGCTGTCAAAACGCTGTCAGTGGTAATGCAATTCGGCGTGGTCCGCTTTCCCCCAAAACACGCGATATCCGAGCAAGTGTAGCGAGAACCCCTTAACCGGCTCGCAATCAGGCGGTAACCGCTAGAATTGCGGCTTTAGCCGGGAATACGGTAATGTCTTTTGCCTCGCTTGGCCTGATCGATCCCTTGCTGCGTAATGTGGAGGACCGCAATTACCAGACACCTACGCCGGTGCAGGCCAAGGCGATCCCTGCTGTGCTCAGTGGCAAGGACGTCATGGCTGCGGCACAGACCGGCACTGGCAAAACGGCGGGTTTTGCGTTGCCGCTGTTGCAACGGCTGGTGGAACAGGTGGAACACGGCCCGGCGGTGTCCAGCAACCGCGCGCGTGTTCTGGTGCTGGTGCCCACGCGCGAACTGGCCGAACAAGTGCTGCAAAGCTTTATCGATTACGGCAAGGGCCTCGACTTACGATTTCTGGCCGCCTACGGCGGTGTGAGTATCAACCCGCAGATGATGGCGTTGCGCAAAGGCGTGGATGTGCTCGTTGCCACGCCGGGCCGTTTGCTGGATCTCAATCGCCAGAACGCAGTGCAGTTTGATCAAGTACAAACGCTGGTGCTGGATGAAGCCGACCGCATGCTGGATCTGGGCTTTTCGCGCGAACTCAACGCCGTCTTTGCTGCCTTGCCCGCTCAGCGCCAGACCCTGCTGTTCTCTGCTACGTTTACCGATGATATCCGCGCCATGGCGGCGGCCATTCTCCGCAGCCCGGTCAACATCAGCGTCGGCGCGCCCAATGCCACGGCCAGCAAGATCAAGCAGTGGGTGGTGCCGGTGGATAAAAAGAACAAGCCTGACCTCTTCATGCACCTCGTGGCTCAGAACAACTGGGAGCACGCGCTGGTGTTCGTCAAAAC
>NZ_JBAUSA010000356.1:0-3768 GCF_049581465.1 Caballeronia sp.
GTTCAAAGCGGCCGCGTGGATACATGCTATTGGCTTACTACGATCCAGCGAGCGCGGAGCGTACTGTACTAGATCGGGCAATGTTTTGACCGGCTGAAGATGAGGGTGATATGAAATGAAAAACAATCTTCATACCACGGAGAAGCGGCTACTGGACCTTATCCCCAAAGCGCAATGGGTGTGTTTGAAAACGCAACGGGTGTCGGTTGCGATGGCGTCAGGATCGGTGGTGAGCGAGCGTGGCGATCACGTCAACTACACTCGCTCACATCCGGGCCGAACACGCGGGCTTCAAGCGCTTTTGCTCCTGATCATGTCGTGCTACCTGAGCACGGCGCTTCCCGCGCAAACGCCGCCATCCACCGCGGCCAGCGAGGCGAGTGCGACGGGCGCCCACCACGCCCATCTTGACCGCTCCGGCAAACCACGCAAGGGCAAGGCCTCGTACTACGGCCAGAAGTTTTACTCAAAAAAGATGGCTGACGGCACGAGCATGAATCCGCAATCCGACTCCGCCGCGAGCAAGACTCTGCCGCTTGGCACCAAGGCCCGGGTCACGAATCTGGAAAACGGCAAAAACGAGGTGGTCGAAATCAGGGACCGCGGCCCCTACGTGAAGGATCGAATCGTTGACGTGTCGCCCAAGACCGCCGATAAGCTCGGCTTGAAAGAAAATGGCACCGCCCCCGTGGAAGTCAAGCCAGTGGAAGTTCCGCAGGCCGACGGTAGCGTGAAGCCAGGCGCCGGCGCAGCGCAAACCCATCAGTAGGGCGTATTGAAACGCTGAGTCTTACTGGCACTTCAAGATGACCTAATAGCAGATCGGCGCACGCCTCAAGGGTTGGCCAGATTACTTCTCGCCGCCGCTAAGGAGCGCTTCGCGTATTCCGTCAATCTTTTTACAGCCGCTTCCGACACCGGATTTTTTTAGCCACGCCCGGCTTTGCGGGCCTTGGTTGACCACCGGCATTGAAGACAAATGGGTTGTACTAAATGCGCGGAAGATCGAGATCGCGCTGTATCGTACTGGCGCGCCATACCGCGACTGACCTTTGTTTCGCAGACGTGCGCAAACGTTTTACGAGGCGTGTGTAAGGCACTCCTCTGAAATGTTAAGCGAGCTTGCCTCATCGGCGATTTAAGTTTCTGCGACATGTTCCGTTAACCCGTTGATGGCGCTCAATACCACGCGGCAGACTCGGGTCATAACCTAAAACAAACAATCGAATACTTCTCATGAAATTGCACTCGAAGATCATGCTGCTCACATTGCCCTTTCTTGCTGCGTGTGGAGGCGGAGACAGCAACCAATCGTGCGTCACGACAGGAAACATCACGACAGGTAACCTTCAAAAATCATGCGTCGCCGATTCGCACGCGATTCCCGAAGGCATTTGGTACGGGGCGACCACGACCTCGCTCGCTGCGCAAACGATCGTTCTCGAGACCGGGCAGTATTTCAGCGTCTATACGTCGGGCGGCAACCTGGTCTGGCTGACGGAAGGGATCGTCTCGGCCACCAACGGCGCATTTAGCGATCCGGCGACCGTCGCCCTGGATGTCTCAGGCCAGATCATCGCGGGTACGATGACCGGGACCTTCACGGCTCAAAGTACGCTTGCGGCGACGACAACGGTCAACACACTACCGACTACGACGGCTCTCACCTTTAACGGCAACTACAATTCCGCCTACGACACGCCGCTCGCGATCAGCGACGTGCTCGGCACCTGGAACAACCCGGCGAATGTCGCCACGACGGCAACGATTACGTTCGCATCGAACGGCTCGGCGACGGGCACGCAGGGCACTTGCACCTTTACGGGCAGCTTCACGCCGCGCGCGACAGGCAAGCATATTCTCGACGGCACCCTGACGTTCACCGATCCTTCCTGCGCTACGGGCAATGGCGTAGCGATGCCCGTTGAAGCGACCGTGGTGAACAGTCAACTGACTATCGTCGGCGTCACGCCGCAGCGCTCCACCGCATTCTATTTGGCTGCGGCGCGCTAACGCCCGGAGCTTTTCGCCCCTATCCGGCGGACTGGCCGCGCGGACAGCGTTGGTCCAGCGGCAGAACTGGGGCGCTGAGTTTAGTCGCAAAGTCATGTCGCGCGATGATCACGGAACGCGCCAGATCGCCTCTCTTTACGCTCTCAATGGCGAACTTCCCTAGCACGCAATGGGGCTTATTGCCGGCCTCGAAGATCTGCCACATGTCAGCTCGCCTGCGCTAAAGCCGACTTCGCGCCTTTAGCGGCTCCGATGCACAGGACACCCCGTCCAGTACGGCCTGCCAAGCCCTCCCGTTAAATTGCGCTTTGTTCCCGCAAGATTCTTTTGTCAGCTGCGGGTATTCGAAATCCGAGTTAATCCGCCTATATTTTCGTCCATTGGAGCCGTCGGCTCGGTCGGCGTTGAAGCCGAAAAACCCCTGTTCGAAAGCATGAGGATGCGTGGCGCGGACGGCGCCCGCATTCCCGTAGGAGGAAGTATGAGCGAAGCAGATCAAGGCGCTGTGCGCGAGCTGAGTCATTTCATCAACGGTCAACGCGCCGCTGGCACGAGTGGGCGGTTCGCCGACGTATATGATCCGGCGCTAGGCCGAGTGACGGCCCGTGTGCCGGTCGCAAACACAGACGAAGTCGCCGCTGCCGTCGCTGCTGCGAAAGCCGCGTTCCCGGCCTGGAGCGAAACCGCGCCGCTGACCCGTGCTCGACTGATGTTCAAGTTCAAGGAGCTGCTTGACGCGCACACCGACGAACTCGCCGAGCTCATTACGCGCGATCACGGCAAGCTGTTTTCGGACGCGAAGGGCGAGGTGGTGCGCGGTATCGAAATCGTCGAATTTGCGTGTGGCATTCCGAACCTGCTCAAGACCGAGTTCACCGATCAGATCAGCGGCGGCATGGACGCCTGGAATCTACGTCAGCCGCTTGGCGTGGCGGCGGGCGTCACGCCGTTCAATTTTCCGATGGTGGTGCCGTGCTGGATGTTTGTGATGGCCGCCGCGTGCGGCAACACGTTCGTGCTCAAGCCCTCGGAGCGCACGCCGTCGGCGTCGATTCGGCTTGCCGAGCTGTTCATCGAGGCGGGCTTTCCCAAAGGTGTGTTTAATGTGGTGCATGGTAGCAAGGCCGTCGTCGATGCGCTGATCGCGCACCCCGATGTCGCCGCGATGTCTGTCGTCGCCTCGACGCCTGTGGCCGAATACATCTATAGCGAAACCGCAAAGCGCGGCAAGCGCGTGCAGGCGTTAGGCAGTGCTAAGAACCATCTGGTCGTCCTGCCCGACGCCAATCTCAATCAAGCCGTCGATGCGCTGATCAACTCATCGTATGGCTCAGCCGGCGAGCGCTGCATGGCGACGTCAGTCGCGGTGGCGGTAGGGGATATTGCCGATGAGCTGGTCGAGCGCCTCGCGCCGCGCGTGCGCTCGCTCAAGATGGGTGGCGGCATGGAACCGGATCTGGACATGGGGCCGCTCATCTCCGCCGCGCATCGCACGAAGGTGTTGGGCTATATCGATGCGGGCGTCGCGGCAGGTGCCAAGCTCGTCGTCGATGGTCGCGGCCATACCGTGCCGGGCCACGAAGAGGGCTTCTTTCTCGCCGGCTCGCTCTTTGACGACGTGAAGCCCGATATGAGCATCTATCGAGAAGAGATTTTCGGGCCGGTCCTGTCGGTGGTCCGCGTGCCTGATCTCGCGAGTGCGATAGCGCTTGTCAACGCGCACGAACTGGGGAACTGTGTAACGCTTTTCACCTC
>NZ_JBAUSA010000357.1:0-2740 GCF_049581465.1 Caballeronia sp.
CACGTACCGTATCGAGCGACGTCGCTTCGACCACCGTCCCGCCCATCGCGGCCAACGCCGTGCGAAAGCGCTCAAGGCGTTCGCCGGGCGGGGTATCGAAGAGCGGCACCTCGGGTCGCGGCCGCCCCGCTGGCTGGGCCGCGCGAATCTTCGCGATAAAGTCATTGCGCGATGTCATTTGGATTCCTTGCGATTTTTCTTGTACCAGTCGTGGAACGTTTCGACCGGGGTTTCGGGCAAGTCCCGCTGCCTTCCCCAGATGTTCAGCGGGTTATACAACACGAAATTCGGCAGCCGCTTTAGCGCGCCGCCAAGAGAGGCGACCGTGCCGCGATAAAGCGTCGGACTGGCGAGCAGGCGCCCCGCCATTTTCAGCACTTCCTGCTTCACGAACGGCACTTCGTGCTGGGCCGCGATGACTTCGCGCCACTTGTAGATCTGCTCGTGAATGTTGATGCGCACCGGGCAGACGCTCGTGCAACTGCCATTGAGCGTCGACGCAAACGGCAGGCTGCTGTAGCGTTTGAGATCGAAGGTCGGATTGATGATCGCGCCGATCGGCCCCGAATACGTGCCGCCGTACGACAACCCGCCGCTCCTCCGATACACCGGGCACGTGTTCATGCACGCGCCGCACCGGATGCATTTGAGCGAGAACCAGAAATCCTCCATCGCGAGCCGCTCCGAGCGGCCGTGATCGACCAGGATGTAATGCATCTCGGTGCCTGGTCGCGGCGCGCGGAAATGCGAGGTGTATTGCGTGATCGGCGAGCCCAGCGCACTGCGCGACAACATGCGCACGAACACGCCGAGATCGGAAATCTTCGGGATCACCTTCTCGATACCGATCGACGCAATATGCAACGGCGGCACATTCGCCGATAAATCCGCGTTGCCTTCGTTAGTACACACCACGACTGTGCCGGTCTCCGCGACCGCGAAATTGCAGCCCGTCATGCCCGCCGTTTTCTCCCGCACGAAATACGGACGCGTGTTCATACGCTGGCTTTCGGCCAGATAGTGGATGTCGCTATTGGCGGCATCGGTGCCGATCGTGCGGCCAAAAAGCTCGGCAACATCGGCGCGCAGCTTGTGTACAGCCGGCACGACCATGTGACTCGGCTCCTGCCCGTCCAGTTGCTGGATGCGCTCGCCGAGGTCCGTTTCCATGACCGTGATGCCACGCGGTTCGAGGTATGCGCGCATCGCGCATTCGTCGGTGAGCATGGACTTGCTCTTGACGAGCGTCGTCATGCCGCGCTCGGTCATCAGCGTGTGCACGATCTGGTTATGTTCCTCGGCGGTGGCCGCGTAGTGCACGACTACGCCATTGGCCTCCGCTTGCGTGATGAACTGTTCCAGGTAATCGGCGAGATGGGAGAGCGTGTGTTCTTTGATCCCCGACGCGAGATCGCGCAGGGTTTCCCACTCGGGCATGCCGTGCGCCTGGGCATCGCGCTTGCCTCGCAGGTCCCACAGGCGTTTGTCGTGAAAGGCGACATGGTCCGTTTTCGCGATAAACGCGCCCGCTGCTTTCGCGTGATCGATGCGCTTGCTCTTGCCCTTCGTGGGAGCGCTCATGAGCGTGCTCCGTTCAACACCTGCGCGATATGGATGAAGCGCGCATTGAGTTTCAACCGGTCCGCGCAGCCTTGCTGGTGCATCAGGCACGACATATCGCCGGAAACAATATATTGCGCGCCTGCACCCAGGTGATCGCGGACCTTGTCCTGTCCCATGCGCACCGATACCGCTTCCTCCGTCACAGAAAATGTGCCGCCGAAGCCGCAACATTCGTCGGGGCGCGCGGGCGTGACGAACTCGATGCCCTTCACGCTCTCGAGCAATGCACGCGGTTTTGAAAACGGCACCTCCGATATTTCCGATGCCGACGCCTCGCGCAAATGCCGGAGCGCACTGCAGCTATTGTGCAATCCCACCCGATACGGAAATTCGGCCCACGGAAATTCGCGTACCTTCAGGACATCGTGGAGAAATTCAACGAGTTCGTACGCGCCAGCCCTGACCTTGCGCACGGCGGCGGTCTGCTCGATCGCGGTCATATGCGCCCGCACGTGATGGATGCAGCTAGCCGATGGCCCGACCACATAATCGTAGTCGGCAAAATTACGGGCGAACACGCGCTCCGTGCCGGCCGCGTCCTTAACCGCGCCGCTATTGGCCATGGGCTGGCCACAGCAGGTTTGCTCTTCGGGATACGCCACGTCGACGCCCAGGCGTTCGAGCAATTCCAGCGTGGCGATGGCGACTTCGGGATAGAACGCATCGATAAAACAGGGAACGAACAGGGCGACTTTCATCGGATCGGGGATTGTCTCGAAAGGAACGTTTCGCGGACCTTTGGTCAACTTGGTCAGCTTGGTCTGACCAAGACTTTAAAGTTTGTGCGCTTTCATGTCAAACTAGGCGAATTTCCAGGTGACCGCGAGCGGTTTTCGACGGTCCCATTCTTAAAAGCGTTCATGCCGTTTCGACCCGTTCATTCCTACACCCGCGTGCGCATCGCCGATGTCGTGTCCGACCAGATCCGGGCACTCATCACGACCGGTGCCCTGTTGCCCGGCCAGCGCCTGCCCGCCGAGCGCGAGCTCGCCGAGCAACTCAGCGTGTCGCGTCCTTCCCTGCGTGAAGCGCTGATTCGCCTGGAATCGGACGGCTTTATCCAGGCGGTGGCGCGCGGTGGCTTCGTCGTCGCGGACGTGACCGCGCCGCTCGTGTC
>NZ_JBAUSA010000358.1:0-9182 GCF_049581465.1 Caballeronia sp.
GCTAGCAGAAGGACTCAACGCTCTCCACACACTCGCCGCAAGCAGAACCACCCGAACCCTACCCCCGTCCTACCCCCGTCCTACCCCCGTCCTACCCCATTCCACCTCCAATCATACCCAAAAACACCGGCGCCGGACCGCCGTGTCAAAGCCTCGCTGGCGCCGGCTGCCTCACCGGTGCGCCCAGCGCCCGCAGGGTTTCCTTCACCGTCGAAATCCTCACGGCCAGATCCGGACTGCGCACTTCAATTCGAAGCTTGTCCTGACCCGCAAGCTTGATGTGCTTGTTCTTCTGCACCATCTCAATAATCTTCATGGCATCGACCGGTGGATTCGGGATGAACTGCAGCGAGATCATATGGTCCGCTGCATCGATCTTGAGAATACCCAACGGCTTGGCCGTGAGCCTCAACCTATGAGTCTCCACCAACGCGTGCGCCGGCGCCGGCAGCTTGCCGAACCGGTCCACAAGCTCCTCCAGAATCCCATCGATGGCATCGCTCGACTCGCAATTCGCCAGCCGTTTGTAAAGCGACAAGCGCTCCTGCACGTCGCCGCAATAATCGGCGGGCAGGATCGCCGGCGCGTGCAGGTTGATCTCGGTCGTGGCAGCAAGCGGCGCGTTCAGATCGGGCTCGCGACCCTCCTTCAACGCCTTCACCGCGTCGTTGAGCATGTCGGTGTAAAGCTGGAAACCAATCTCGGTGATCTCGCCCGATTGCTTATCGCCGAGCACTTCGCCCGTGCCGCGAATTTCCAGATCGTGCATCGCGAGATAGAAGCCCGAACCCAGTTCTTCCATCTGCTGGATCGCGTCCAGCCGCCGCTGTGCCTGCTTCGTCAGCGCGGCTGGATCATGCACGAGCAGGTACGCGTAGGCCTGATGGTGCGATCGTCCAACGCGCCCGCGCAATTGGTGCAACTGGGCAAGGCCGAATTTATCGGAGCGATGAATCAGGATCGTATTCGCGCTCGGCACGTCGATCCCGGTTTCGATAATCGTTGTACACAGCAGCACATTGGCCCGCTGGCCGACGAAATCACGCATCACCCGTTCGAGTTCGCGTTCGTGCATCTGTCCGTGAGCGACAGCAATGCGCGCCTCCGGCACCAGCGCTTCAAGCATCGCGCGCCGGTTTTCGATCGTTTCCACTTCGTTGTGCAGGAAATAAACCTGGCCGCCGCGCTTGAGCTCACGCAGCATCGCCTCGCGAATGACGCCATCCTCTTCGCGCCGCACAAAGGTCTTGATCGCCAGCCGCTTTTGCGGCGCCGTCGCGATTACCGAAAAGTCGCGCAAACCTTCCAGCGCCATGCCGAGCGTGCGCGGAATCGGCGTCGCGGTGAGCGTCAGGACATCGACTTCGGCGCGCAGCGCTTTCAGCGCCTCTTTCTGCCTGACGCCAAAGCGATGCTCTTCGTCGATGATCACCAGCCCCAGCCGCTTGAACACCACATCGTTCGAGAGCAGTTTGTGCGTCCCGATCACGATATCGATGGTGCCTGCATTGATCGCCTCGATCGACGCCGATACTTCCTTCGTGCTCTTGAAACGCGACAATTCCGCGATCTTCACGGGCCAGTCGGCGAAGCGGTCGGTGAACGTGTTCGTGTGCTGTTCGGCCAGCAACGTGGTCGGCGAGAGGATCGCGACCTGCTTGCCGCCGAGCACCGCGATAAACGCCGCGCGCAAAGCCACTTCGGTCTTGCCGAAACCTACGTCGCCGCAGACGAGACGGTCCATCGGCTTGCCGCTCGTCATATCGCCGATCACGGCGGTAATCGCTGCAGCCTGATCCGGCGTTTCCTCGAAGCCGAAACTTTCCGCGAATTTTGCGTAATCGCGTGCGTCAAGCGGGAAGGCGTGACCTTCGCGCGCGGCGCGGCGTGCGTACAAATTGAGCAGTTCGGCTGCGGTATCGCGGATTTGCTGCGCTGCCCGGCGCTTGGCCTTGTCCCACTGGCCGGAACCGAGCGCATGGAGCGGCGCGCTCTCGGGGTCCGCGCCGCTGTATCGCGAGATGACGTGCAACAGCGCGACCGGCACGTAGAGCTTGCTTTCGTTCTGATATTCCAGGTGCAGGAACTCGGTTTCGCCTTCGCCGAGATCCATCGACACCAAGCCCATGTAGCGCCCGATGCCATGCTGCGTATGCACGACCGGGTCGCCGATCTTGAGCTCGGAGAGGTCGCGCACCATCGAATCGACGTTGCTCGCCTGTTCCTGCCGGCGCCGTCCGGCACGGCGAGCGAGTGGACCGTAAAGCTCGGTTTCCGTGATGATCGACAGGGCTTCGCCCGGCAACGCGAAGCCGTTGGCCAAGGGCGCCACGCCGAGCGTGAACTTCGCTTCGCCCTCAAGCCATTGCTCGTAGTTGTCGTCGAGCGCGCCGCGCAGGCCGTTATCCGCGAGCAATTGCTGGATGGTCTCGCGCCGTCCCGCCGATTCGGTCGCCAGCAACACGCGATTGGGCGTCTGTTCAAGATAGTGACGCAGCGCGAGCAGCGGATCTTCAGCATGTCGATCAATCGCCAGGCCGGGCAGCGGCACCGCCCAGCCGCCTTCGGGCGTAGCGGGAAACTTGATCTGCGCGAAGGGTTTGGCGAAGGTGAAGAAGTCGTCGTCGGTGAGAAACAGGCGCTGCGGTTCGAGCAACGGACGCTCGCGGTCGTGCGAGAGAAAGTTGTAGCGCTGCTTCGTGTCGCTGGTGAAACGCTTGATGGCCGCGTCCATGTCGCCGACGAAAGCCAGTTGCGCGTCCTGAGGTAAATAGTGGAACAGCGTGGCGGTTTCGTCGAAGAAAAGCGGCAGGTAATACTCGATGCCCGCCGATGGCACCGCGTTGCCAATGTCCTTGTAGATCGACGAACGGCTCGGATCTCCTTCGAAAACCTCGCGCCAGCGGCTGCGGAAAGCGGTGCGCGCGGGTTCGTCGAACGGAAATTCGCGGCCTGGAAGAAGACGCACATCGCGCACGGGATACAGGCTGCGCTGCGTGTCGGGATCGAAGGCGCGGATGGAATCCACTTGATCGTCGAACAAATCGATCCGATACGGCAGCGGCGAGCCCATCGGAAAAAGATCGAGCAGCGACCCGCGCACGCAATATTCGCCCGGTCGCACGACCTGGCTTACGTGCTCGTAACCCGCGAGCGTCAACTGGCCCTTGAGTTTCGCTTCGTTCAACCGCTCGCCTTGGGTGAATTCGAAGGTGTACGCGGCCAGGAACGAGGCCGGCGGCATCCGATAAAGGGCCGTGGTCGCGGGCACCAGCAGGATGTCGCAGCGGCCTTCGCCCAGGTCATGCAACGTCGCGAGCCGCGCCGACACCAGATCCTGGTGCGGCGAAAACGTATCGTAAGGCAGCGTTTCCCAGTCCGGCAGCAGGCGCACTCGGGCGTCCGGCGCGAAGAACGGGATTTCGACGGCGAGGCGTTGCGAATCGACCGCGCTGGCACACATGACAACCAGCAACGGCACTTTTTCGCGGTAGGCAAGGTGATAGCGAGCCAGGGCGAGGGCGTCGGAGGAACCGGTGGCACCATCGAACGCAAACCGCTGACCGGCTTTGACAAGTGCGATAGGAGACGTTGACTGCGAACTGACGGCTTTTGAGGGCATAAAGTGTGCGGGGAACCGTTCGCGTGCGAAAGTGCACGCGGGACCGGCATGGTCGCGATGGTCCTATTATAAAATCCGGGCTTCACTTTTGACTTGGGCGATTTCAACTCGTGACTTCCCGCCTGTTTGCCCTGATTCCGTGCGCTGGTACTGGCAGCCGTTCCGGTGCACCGATGCCGAAGCAATACCAGACGGTCGGCCGTCATCCCATGCTGCGATACTCGCTCGCCGCCTTCGACGCCTGTTCCGAGTTTTCGCGGACTTTGGTGGTGCTCGCGCCGAACGACCATCATTTCGATGACCGTCGCTTCGCCGGCTTGCGCTTTGCCGTGCAACGCTGCGGCGGCGCCACGCGCCAGGAGTCGGTATTCAACGGTTTGAGCGCGCTGGCCGGTTTCGGCGCCCGCGACGACGACTGGGTTCTCGTCCACGACGCCGCGCGCCCAGGCATTACGCCGGCGATGATCCGCACGCTAGTCGCTGAACTGAAGGACGATCCGGTGGGCGGAATCCTGGCGCTGCCCGTCGCCGATACGCTCAAGCGCATTGAAGCTGACGGCGTCGCGCACGAGGAAGGGCGGATCGCGCGAACCGAGTCGCGCGACGGTTTGTGGCAGGCCCAGACGCCGCAGATGTTCCGCATCGGCATGTTGCGCGATGCGATCACGCGGGCGCGCCAGGACGGTCACGATCTCACCGACGAAGCCAGCGCGATCGAATGGATCGGCCATGCGCCGCGATTGATTCAGGGCAGCCTGGGCAACTTCAAGGTGACGTATCCCGAAGACTTCGCGCTTGCATCGGCGATGCTGGGCGGGTCTTGATGTTGGGCACGCCGTATCTTTTTGTTAGTTATGTCAGGCACGCTTTAACCAGATTCACCAGCTTCTAAAGAGGACTCTCGATGGACTTCAGGATCGGACAAGGGTACGACGTTCACCAACTGGTCGAAGGACGGCCGCTGATCATCGGCGGGGTGACCATTCCGTATGAGCGCGGGTTACTCGGCCATTCGGACGCGGACGTATTGCTGCACGCCATCACCGACGCACTGTTCGGCGCGGCCGCCATGGGCGACATAGGCCGTCATTTCCCCGATACCGCCCAGGAATTTGCCGGCGCCGACAGCCGCGTATTGCTGCGCGAGGCGTTTTCGCGGGTGTCGGAGGCGGGGTTCGCGATCATGAACATCGATTCGACGGTGATTGCGCAAGCACCGAAACTTGCGCCCCACATCGACGCGATCCGCGCAAACATTGCGGCCGATCTGGAGTTGCCTCTGAGCCGCGTGAACGTCAAGGCCAAGACGAACGAGAAGCTGGGTTATCTCGGGCGTGCCGAGGGTATCGAGGCGCAGGCGGCCGTGTTGCTGATGCGTACGGGCATCGACGCTTGAACCAACGCCGCGCCAGGCTTTCACGTGGCGTGGCGTTCAGGAAACTACTTGGTTTCAGCTTCGATCGAGAGCGCGGCCGCGGCGATCACCGCGGCGATCCGTCCGACATCGCGCAATTGCGTTGTGCTCATGCCTTCGCCTACCAGATTCTCGTAGTGCGATTTCACGCAGTAAGGGCATTTCCCGACAATCGATGCCGCCAGCGCGTACATCTCGAACTTGCGCTTTTCGACACCGCCGTGCGACGCATACGCGTTCATGCGCAACGCGGCCGGCTGGGTCTTGAGGTCGGCGTTATCGGCCATTTCCAGGTACGGATACCACACGTTGTTCATACCCATCAATGCGGCGGCGGTCAGCGCCGCGTTGGTTTCGTCCGGCGACAAGACGCCGGCTGAGCGGATGAGGTTGACGATTTTCGTGGCCTTCGCGGCGTAGGCGGCGGCAAGCGCGGCGCCCACGGCGTCCGTGCCCTCGAGCGATGAACGCGCGATCGTGCCGTCCACATTCAGGCGAATGTCCTTGGCGTAATCGGGGATGAGTTCTTTAATCGATGCGAGCAATTCCATCGAATTCTCCTGTGTTACCTGCGACATCAGTCTGCAACAAGAACCCGCCGGCTTGAACGTGACGCCATGGACGACCAGGGACATTTCAAGCGCGACGGGCTCGGGCACGGGCACGAGGCCCGCTGTCGCTTTACAAGGTAGCGCCGCCCACCGCGCGATTGCACGGGCAGAGCTCATCCGTTTGCAGGCCGTCGAGAATGCGCAGTACTTCTTCCGGGTTGCGGCCGACGTTCAGGTTGTTCACGGACACGTGCTGAATCACATTGTCTGGATCGACGATGAATGTTGCGCGCAGCGCCACGCCCGCTTCCTTGTCGCGTACGCCGAGCTGGTCGATCAGCTCGCCCTTTACATCGCCGAACGAATAGTGGTTCAGCTTGCTCAGATCCTTGTGTTCACGGCGCCATGCCAGCTTCACGAACTCGTTGTCGACGCTACCGCCCAGGAGCACGGCGTCGCGATCCGCGAAATCAGTCGCCAGTTTGCCGAACTCGACGATTTCCGTCGGGCAGACGAAGGTGAAGTCCTTTGGGTAGAAGTAGAGGATCTTCCATTTGCCCGGAAACGACTGTTCCGTGATTTCTTCGAACGCCGACAGGCCGTTTTCTTCGTGATTGTTGAAACCCGGCTTGGCTGCGGTAACGGTAAACGCTTCAACTTTATCGCCCACGGTCTTCATGTGAATGCTCCTGTGTTCGTTGAGAAGAAAACTCAGACTAGCGGATAGGTGTAACGGTCGTATGACGCGAGGTCTTGGGTTTTGGTTATGGTTATGGCCCGCGAAGCGTCCGCGTCGAACGAACTTCACTATAGTTCTATTAGTCTATGATTCCAATAGATTTTAACTAACTACTCGAATAGCTTTTGACGAATGGATTGATAGGATAGGACTTTCCTGGCCTCTCCCTCCTTCATGCGTCCTGATCCAGCTCCGGGTAGTGCCGAAAGATCCCGGATTCATTAAATGGAAGCCGGCGATCGGAATCGACATAAGCCGCGATCGCAGGCCGCTCGATCACCGCGTCGTGCAACGCCGCCACGCGCGGATATTGCTTGCTAAATTTCTTCATCGCACGCGGGAAGGCATAGTGCAGGCCTTCAACGACCTGGAAGATCGACAGGTCCACGTACGTGATCGCATCGCCGATTATCTGCGTGTCGCCGTGCGGGTTTTGCTTCAGCACACGCTCGAAATACCCGATGAATTTCGGCACCCGGTTTTCAATGAAGTCCTTCGATCGCGCCTTGGCAGCGTCCTTCTGGTCTTCGTAATAAAGGCTGGTCGCGATAGGGTGATGAGTGTCGTGGACTTCGGCCACCATGTCCGTGATCGTCAACTGAAGCCCGTGCGCCACGTATCTGAGGCCATCGTCCTTCGGCGCCAAACCCAGTTTCGGCCCGAGATACTGAAGAATGTTGGCAACGTGCGACACAATCAACTCGCCGTCTTTCAGGAACGGCGGCGCAAACGGAATGTGCGGCTCGATCTTGCTGTTAATGATCTTCAGCATGGCGCTGGTGCCTTGGCCGTCCTTCTTCGCGCCACGAGCAATGTCGACGTATGGAACGCCAGCATCCTCAAGCGCCAGCCGGACAAATTCGCCACGGCCCTGAATGCCGTCCCAGTAGTAAAGCTCGTACGCCATGGCTGATGTCCTCGAAGTAGGGAACGTGAAGGTACAAGCGCAGCAACGCGCGTGCCATTGTATGCACCATGCAAAAGCCCCGCAGGCGGCGGGGCTGGGGGCTGACGGAATTCTAGACAAGCAGCAAGTTTGAAACCGTTACTACCCGAGCAGGCGCTCGACGCCCACCGTTATCGCGAGTCCTCCTCCGATGAGCCACGCATACACGATGAATCCGGTAGCCAGCGCGCGCGGACCGGCCTGCCTGATCTGCGCGACCCGCGTTTCGATACCCAGTGCGGTCATCGCCATGGTCAACGCGAAAGTGTCGAGCGTGTTCATTGTATGAGTGGCGGTATCGGGCAGCACGTGCAGGGAATTCACGATGACGAGCGCGAGGAATCCTAGCGCGAACCAGGGAATGGCGAGTTTGCCCCTGGCTTCCCCTTGAGTCGCGCCGCGTGAACGGTTCACCCACACGCCGATGACCAGCAGCACGGGCACGAGCAGCATGACTCGCGTCATCTTGACGATAGTTGCAATGTGCGTCGCTTCCGGGCTGACGTTGCTGGCGGCGCCGACCACTTGCGCCACTTCATGGATCGTGCCGCCGAAGAAGAGGCCCACGCCGAGCGTGTCCAGATGCAGCCAGCCAAGATGCATGGCGAGCGGATACATGAACATGGAGAGTGTGCCGAACAGCACGACACTGCCGACTGCCATCGCGCTCTTATGGGGCTCGGATTGCAGTGTCGATTCGAACGCGAGCACGGCCGCCGCGCCGCAGATCGCGCTTCCCGCCGCTGTGAGCAACGCGGTATCGCGATCGAGTTTCATCAGCTTCATGCCAGCCCACGTGCCGATTGCCAGCGTACTGACGACTACCAGCACGGATACCGTCAGGCCCGGCAGACCGACTTGCGCGATTTCCTGCAGGCTCACGCGCAGCCCGAAAAAGCCGACAGCGATGCGCAATAGCTTTCGAGCCGAGAAATTCACGCCCGACGCCCAGCTTTGCGGCATGCCGTCTCGGAGCACGTTGCCATAGATCCCGCCCGCGATAATGCCGACGATCAGCGGACTCAAGCCGAGATTAGCGATGAACGGCAGCGCGGAAAGCTGCGTGACGGCGGCGGCGAACAACGCGACGAACAAAACGCCGTTCAATTGGCCACGCATCTGACCGGAGGGTTGCACTGCGATAGGGGTGGTCAAGGGAGTCATGATTTCTTCTGCTATTTATCGACGCCCTAATCCTATTCTCGATATATCGATATGAGAAATCGTCATTTAGAATGTAAAGTATCAGTCCAGCCGATATTTCATGAAACATGACCCCCGATCAACTTATAACGTTTTCGGCCGTGTCCGAGCACGGGAACATTAGCCGCGCGGCTATTGCGTTGCATTTATCGCAGCCGGCGGTATCGGGGCAATTGCGTCAGTTGCAGGACGAGTTTGGCGAACCGCTTTATCGGCGGGATGGCCGTGGCGTCAAGCTGACGGCGGCCGGTGAGCAACTCGCTGTCCATGCCGATCAAATGCGCGAGACGTTTGCCCGGGCGCATGTGTTTCGCAACGCGTTGCGGGGACTTGAGAGCGGCACGTTGAGGGTGGGCGCGAGCACCACGCCTGCCAGCTATTTGCTGCCTTATTTGATTGCGGAGTTTCATCGGCGGCATCCGGATGTGACGATTCAAACGATCGATGGCAACACCGGCGAGATCATCGCCGGGCTTGGATCGCTGGATATCGCGATGATTGAAGGGCCTGAGGGTCTCGACTTGCCGGCGGGAACCGGTGTTACGCCGTGGCTTGAGGATGAAATCGTCGTTATTGCGCCGCGCGGGCACCCTTTGGCGGCGATGGAGGGCGGTACTACGCTTGACGTTTTATGCGCTTATCCACTGGTGTTGCGTGAAGAAGGGTCTGGTGTGCGGCAACTGGTCGAACGCGCGTGCGCGCGCGCT
>NZ_JBAUSA010000359.1:0-7277 GCF_049581465.1 Caballeronia sp.
CTTCAAAGCGATGGGCGTGGCGTTGGCAGGTCTGGCGCTCACGGGCGCTCCGGCGTTTGCCGCGACACCGAAATTCGATTCCGGCGATACCGCCTGGATGCTGACCTCCACCGCCCTCGTGCTGTTCATGACGATCCCGGGCCTGGCGCTTTTCTACGCGGGCATGGTCCGCAAGAAGAACGTGCTCGCGACCGTCATGCAGTCGTTCGCGATCTGCTGCCTGGTCACGATCCTCTGGACCGTGGTCGGCTACAGCCTGGCCTTCACGCCGGGTAACTCGTTCATCGGTGGGTTCTCGCGCGTGTTCCTGCACGGCATGAACTACATCCACGGTGACAAGGCGACCACCCTGACCGTCAGCCATCTGGCGCCGACGATTCCGGAAACCGTCTACTTCGTCTACCAGATGACGTTCGCGATCATCACGCCAGCGCTCATCAGCGGCGCATTCGCCGACCGGATGAAGTTCTCCGCGATGCTGGTGTTCATGGGCTTGTGGACGATCATCGTCTACTCGCCGATCGCCCACATGGTCTGGGAACCGACTGGCTGGCTGGCTAGTGCTGGCATCCTCGACTTCGCAGGCGGCACCGTGGTTCACATCAACGCCGGTATCGCCGGCCTGGTGTGCTGCCTGGTACTCGGCAAGCGCGTCGGTTATGGCCGCGAAGTCATGGCTCCGCACAACCTGGTGCTCTCGCTGATCGGCGCATCGATGCTGTGGGTTGGCTGGTTCGGCTTCAACGCGGGTTCGGCAGTGGCGGCTGACGGCCGTGCCGGCTTCGCCATGCTCACGACGCAAGTCGCGACCGCATGCGCCGCGTTCGGCTGGATGTTTGCTGAATGGATCGTGAAGGGCAAGCCTTCTGTGCTCGGCATCATCTCGGGTGCAGTTGCAGGCCTGGTGGCGATCACGCCGGCTTCGGGTTTCGTCGGTGTCACTGGCGCCCTCGTGATCGGCATTGCTGCTGGCGTAGTGTGCTTCTGGTCGGCAACGTGGCTCAAGACGAAGCTTGGCTACGACGATTCGCTCGACGCGTTCGGCGTGCACGGCGTGGGCGGTATCCTGGGCGCGCTCCTGACGGGCATCTTCGCGGTGAAGGATATCGGCGGCGCGGACAGCAGCGTTCTTCTGCAAGCCAAGGGCGTGCTGACGACCTTGATCTACAGCGGCGTGGTCAGCTTCGTCCTGCTGAAGGTCATCGACATGGTGATGGGCCTGCGTGTTACGGAAGAAGAGGAACGCGAAGGTCTCGACGTGACGCTGCATGGCGAACACGTTGAATAAGGTGTGTTTGAACATGATGCGAGGCGGGCGCGAGAGGCCTGCTTCGCATCGGATAATCGGTCAATAGAGCGATTAGCAGGGCTCCGAGACGAGCGCAGCGAGTTTGCCCGCCCAGTGATGGCGGGCATTTTTTTGTCCTGAATCCGTCGATGCGGAGCACGTCAGGGCGCTCGCACACTGCTGCGAAGATCTGAACAAAACGGCGCAATAGGCTTGGGAAAAGGGAGTTCATCCCCAGATATGCAACGTGTTTGGCCTACAATCTTTTCTCTCCAGTCCACGAGTTATCAATGGTTCCGCACCTAGTCACGGCGTTAAACGGCCCGCTGCTCGACCTCGAGCGGAAGATTCTCGACGCCACGCCGGCCATCGAAAGATGGTTTCGGCTGGAATGGCAGGAACATACGCCGCCGTTTTACTGTTCGGTCGACCTGCGCAACGCGGGATTCAAGCTGGCGCCTGTCGATACCAATCTCTTCCCCGGCGGCTTCAACAACCTGCCGGTCGAAGTACTGCCGCTCGCGGTGCAGGCGGCTATGGCATCGATAGAAAAAATCTGTCCCGACGCGAAGAATCTCTTGATGATTCCGGAGCGGCACACACGGAATGCGTTTTACCTTGAAAACGTCGCGCGACTCGCCACGATCATGCGCCAGGCCGGGCTGAACATTCGCTTTGGCACGCTCGACGAAAACATTCACGGGCCGGTGACCATCGCCCTCGCCGATGGCCAGAAGATCGTGCTCGAACCGCTTGAGCGCACGCCGCGCCGGCTGGGTTTGAAGAACTTCGATCCGTGCTCGATCCTCCTGAACAACGATTTGTCCGGCGGAATTCCGCCCATACTTGAAAACCTTCACGAGCAGTACATGCTGCCGCCGCTTCATGCGGGCTGGGCGGTACGCCGGAAATCGAATCATTTTTCCTGCTACGACGACGTCGCGAAGAAGTTTTCGAAGATGGTCGAGATCGATCCGTGGATGATCAACCCGTATTTCGCGCATGTGGAAGGCGTCGATTACGAGGCGCGCACGGGCGAGCAAGCGCTGTCGGATGCTATCGACGGCGTGTTGAAGAAGATTGCGAAGAAGTATCGCGAGTATGGGATCAGCGAGCGTCCGTATGTCGTGATCAAGGCCGATGCTGGCACGTACGGCAAGGGCGTGATGACGGTCCACGATGCGTCGGAAGTGGCCGCGCTGACCAAACGCGAACGCGTGAAGATGAACGACGCGAAGGAAGGCCTCGAAGTCCACGACGTGATCGTGCAGGAAGGCGTGCACACGTTCGAGCGGGTGGGCAACGCGGTGGCCGAGCCGGTGGTGTACATGATCGACCGGTATGTGGTCGGCGGGTTTTATCGTGTGCATGATTCCCGGGATCGTGACCAGAATCTCAACGCGCCAGGGATGCATTTCGTACCGCTCGGCTTCGAGCACACGGCATTGCCGGACGCTCACGCGAAACCAGGTGTCGCGCCGCCGAACCGTTTTTATATGTACGGCGTGGTGGCGCGGTTGGGATTGCTGGCGGCATCGGTGGAACTGGAAAAGACCGATCCGGAAGGTATCCAGGTCTAGTCCAGCGTCTAGTTCTGCGCCAACGCAAATGGCCGCACAAGTTGCGGCCGTTTGCGCTTCAGGCGCAATGACATCGTGTCGTGGTAAAAACGCGTATTGCGTGCCGAGCGCGCGCGAGCATCGAACAATCAAGGCTTCATGGCCAACTGGACGTTTATGGACATTCTTTTCATCGCGGATCCGCTGGATCACTTCAAGATCTACAAGGACACAACCTACGCCATGATGGCGGAGGCCGCGCGTCGCGGGCACACGCTTTACGTATGCGGGCCACAGCACCTGGCGTGGATCGGCGGCAAGGTGGAAGGCACCGTGCAGCGCGTGGCGATTATCGGCGACGAAGCCGATTCCAGCCGCCTGCCGTGGCACACAGCCGAGCAGCCGGAAACGCGGCTGCTGACTCAATTCGACGCGATCCTGATGCGCAAGGATCCGCCCTTCGACATGGAATTCGTGACGTCCACGTGGCTTTTGGAATTGGCTGAACGAGCTGGCGCGCGCGTGTTCAACAAGGCATCGGCGATTCGCGATCACTCGGAAAAACTGGCCATCGGCGAATGGCCGCAATACGTTGTCCCGACGCTCGTCACGCGCGATGCCGATCGCTTGCGCGCATTCCACGCTGAACACGGCGACGTGATCCTGAAGCCGCTCGACGGCATGGGCGGCATGGGGGTGTTTCGTGTGAAGCCCGACGGCATGAACCTTGGCACGATCGTGGAAATGCTCAGCGACAACGGCGCGCGCAGCGTCATGGCGCAGAAGTTCATTCCCCAGATCGCGGAAGGCGACAAGCGCATTTTGCTGATCGGCGGCCAGCCGGTGCCGTATTCGCTCGCGCGGATTCCGCAGGGCAACGAGGTGCGCGGCAACCTCGCGGCCGGTGGGTTGGGGCGCGCCCAGCCGCTTTCCCCGAAGGATCGCGAAATCGCCGAAACGCTTGGGCCGGTGCTCGTCGAACGGGGATTGTTGCTGGTGGGACTCGATGCCATCGGCGACTACCTGACCGAAGTCAACGTCACCAGCCCGACGTGTTTCCGCGAAATCATGGATCAGACGGGTTTCGATGTGGCCGGAATGTTCATCGATGCGCTTGAACGCGCGGTTGCGGCCTGAAACTAGAGGCGATCGCCCGAAATGGGCTGGTTCGAGTTGATTTAACCCAGACTTGTTACAATCTCCTTCTCGTGACTTTACTGAAAGTCGTTTTTGGGCGCGATCCGTCCCTGGAACGACAACAGGAATTATGTTGCGGCGCAATGCGTTGCACATGATGTGAGAAATTTGACTAAGCTTGTTAAACAGTGACGTCCAGCGCCAACGCATCCAGACCGGAAGCGCCAGGCGCACATAACAGCAATTTCCCGCGATTCCCGACGTATTGCGTCGTTTTAGGGCAGTAAAACCTGACATGGCTGGCATTTTGATCATTGCGCACGCACCGCTTGCTTCGGCGTTGCGAGAGTGTATTACCCACATTTACGGCGGTTTGCCCGCCCGCATTGGCGTGATCGACGTCATGCCGGATTGCGATCCGGTCGAAGTTCGCGCGTTTGCGCGCTCCGAAATCGACCGTCTGAAGGAAGATAACGGTGCGATCGTGTTGACCGACGTGTTCGGCGCCACGCCCGCAAATATCGCGCAAAGCCTGGCGAGCGATAGCGTCTGTGTGCTGGCTGGCGTGAATCTGCCGATGCTCGTGCGCGCCGTGTGTTACCGGACCACGCCGCTCGAAACGCTCGCCGAAAAGTCGTTGCAAGGTGGATCGAAAGGCATTCAGGAACTCGATGCCTCTACGCCTGCGAATCAATGCGCGATGGCCACCCGCGCGGCGGTCGCGAATGCGGCTGCCGGTGTCGCCGCAACCGCGTGCCTTCCGGCAAAATCTGCAAGTTTCTAAGGCAAGTTTCTAAGGTTTAGGCCTTTCACCCCGCGCCCCGGAGCATCATGCTGCAACAGGAAACGACCATCGTAAACAAGCTGGGACTGCACGCGCGGGCATCAGCGAAACTCACGCAACTGGCAGGCAATTTCAAGTGTGAGGTCTGGATGAGCCGCAACACCCGCCGGATCAACGCAAAAAGCATCATGGGCGTGATGATGCTGGCGGCGGGAATCGGTAGCACGGTGACGATCGAAACCGAAGGCGAGGACGAAGCCGAAGCGATGAAGGCCATTCTTGCCCTGATTGCCGATAAATTTGGCGAAGGACAATAGGCCTGTCCTGCCGACCAAGCTGTCACACGTAAAAAAAGCCGCGCATCGACGCGGCTTTTTTGCGTGCATTCGATGACGTCGACCTGACTTTAAGTCGTCGTGCGACAAACGCGCGCTGCGACGCACAGCGTTATAAAACGAGATCGAATTTATAATGGTGGACGGTTAGACTTGCCAGCCGGCAATCGGCCGACTGAGAGCGCCAACAACTAGAGGAGGTGCGCGTGTCGTTCACGCTGCATGGAATTCCCGTCTCGCGCGGTATCGCCATCGGCCGCGCGTATCTGATCGCGGCGGCCGCACTCGAGGTCGATCATTACCTGGTCGAACCGGAACATATTGATATTGAAATCGAGCGCTTTCACGCGGCTCAGGCACAGGTGCACGCTGAGCTCGACGCGCTACGCGACGACCTCGCCGCCGACGCTCCCAGTGAAATGGGCGCGTTCATCAACGTCCATTCAATGATCCTGAACGACGCCATGCTCGTTCACGAAACCATTGATCTTGTGCGTACGCGTCGATACAACGTGGAATGGGCGCTGACCGAACAGCTTGAAATCCTAAGCCGCCATTTCGACGATATCGAAGACGAATACCTGCGCGAACGCAAAGCCGATATCCAGCAGGTGGTGGAACGCGTGCTGAAAGCGCTCGCAGGCGCGCCGTCGACCGCGACGCTCGTGGTCGATGGCGCCGCCAGCAACGGCCACAACGACATGATCGTGGTCGCGCACGACATTGCGCCGGCTGACATGCTGCAGTTCAAGACGCAGGCGTTCAAGGGTTTCGTCACGGACTTGGGCGGCCGCACCTCGCACACGGCGATCGTCGCGCGCAGCCTTGGCATTCCGGCCTCGGTCGGCGTGCAGCAGGCGAGCGCGCTGATCAGGCAGAACGACTTGATCATCGTGGACGGCGACTACGGCATTGTGATCGTCGATCCGGCACCGATCGTGCTTGAGGAATATTCGTATCGGCAGAGCGAGAAAGTGCTTGAGCAGCGCAAATTGCAGCGCCTCAAGTTCTCGCCAACCCAGACGCTCGATGGCACCAAGATCGACTTGTGCGCGAACATCGAGTTGCCCGACGACGCCCGGACGGCGCTGGAAGCCGGCGCGATGGGCGTTGGCCTGTTCCGCAGCGAGTTCCTGTTCATGAATCACAAACACGCGTTGCCGGAGGAAGAGGAACAGTTTGAAGCGTACCGGCGCGCGATCGAACTGATGAAGGGGCGACCCGTCACGATTCGCACGATTGACGTGGGCGCGGACAAGCCGCTGGACTCGATGAGCGGTGGCGACGGGTACGAAACCGCGCAAAATCCGGCGCTCGGATTGCGCGCGATCCGCTGGAGCCTGTCCGAGCCGCAGATGTTCACAACTCAATTGCGCGCGATCTTGCGGGCGTCGGCGTTCGGGCGGGCCAAAATCCTGATCCCGATGCTCGCACATGCCCAGGAAATCGACCAGACGCTCGACCTGATTCAGGAGGCCAAGCGTCAGCTCGACGCAGCGGGCATCGATTACGATCGCAACATCCCGATTGGCGCAATGATCGAGATTCCGGCGGCGGCGATCGCCGTGCGGCTATTCTTGAAGCGGCTGGATTTCCTATCGATAGGGACCAACGACTTGATCCAGTACACGCTGGCGATCGATCGTGCCGACAACGCCGTTGCGCACCTTTACGATCCGTTGCATCCGGCGGTGCTGCATTTGATCGGTTTCACGCTGCGCGAGGCGAAGGCGGCAGGTGTGCCGGTTTCGGTGTGCGGCGAAATGGCCGGCGATCCGACGCTCACGCGCCTGTTGCTCGGCATGGGATTAACCGAGTTTTCGATGCACCCGAGCCAGTTGCTGGTGGTCAAGCAGGAGATTCTGCGCGCGGACCTGAACGCGCTGAAAAAGCCTGCCGAGAACGTGCTGGCCGCCTACGAACCAGCCGAATTGCTCGCCGCGCTCGCGGTGCTTCAGACGGCTTGACCGAGGCCGCGCTCGTCGATGAGTTTATCGACGACGCTCATCACGAACTCGGGGGCGATCACCGCCGTGCATTGAAACGGCTGCGACTTGTCGAAGCGGCGGGGACACCATCCGAAATTCTCCGCATCGAATTCGGCCGTGGTGTCGTTGAAGCAGCTATTGCAGCCGTGGAAATTGATCACGCGATACGGTGTGCGAAACTCTGTG
>NZ_JBAUSA010000360.1:0-3761 GCF_049581465.1 Caballeronia sp.
AGGCCGCGGACATCTCCGCCCGGCATTCGGCGGTTCACCTTTTCTGGGGCGACTATCCGGAGCGTATCGGCGAGCAGATCAAGGAAATGCGGGCGCGTGCCGCCCGGTACGGACGTGAGCATGAAATCCGCTTTGCGATGCGTTTGCAGATCGTCTGCCGTGAAACCGAAGGCGAAGCGTGGGAAGCCGCACACCAGTTGGTCGCCGGCGCGGAAGGCTGGAAGGAGCAGGTCAAGGGCATGACGACGAATTCCGTTGCCAACCAGCGGCAGCAGGAGTTGTCGAAGACCGTCGGCAGCAAGATGACGCCGCACTTGTGGACGGGCATCACTGAAGTGCGCCCGGGTGCGGGTGTGGCCGTGGTTGGCAATCCGCAGCAGGTCGCCGCGCAGCTTCTGGAGTTTGTCGAAGCCGGTTGCAGCGGTTTTTGCCTGTCCGGCTACCCGCATCACGAAGAGGCCGAGCGCTTCGGCCGTCTCGTGATGCCGCTGCTTGTTCGCTAACGACGCACGAAATGATGAAGCAGGAGACAGACATGACAACGCCGATTGACCCCGTTCAACTTCGCAAGGCCCTCGGATCGTTCACGACCGGGGTGACTATCGTGACGACACACGGTGAGGACGGTAAATACTACGGCCTGACAGCGAACAGTTTCAATTCGGTTTCGATGGACCCGCCGATGGTGCTGTGGAGTCTGGGCAGGAAATCGTCCAGCCTGCCGGTCTTTTCACAGGCGGACCACTTCGCGGTCCACATTCTCGCGGCCAATCAGGAGTCGATCTCGAACCGCTTTGCCAAAAGCGGGACCGACAAGTTCGCGGGCTGCTCCGTGACACGCGGACATGGACAGGTTCCGTTACTCGACGGCTGCTCGGCACGATTTGAATGCCGGGTGGTGCATCAGTATGAAGGCGGCGATCACGTGATCTTCGTGGGCGAGGTGATGAACTTCGACAGCTTCGGCCAACCGCCGCTGGTCTTTCACGGTGGCAACTATGGGCTGGTGATGAAGCACGCCGAGGAACCAGCGAATATTGGCCCAGCATTCGGTGACGGCTGGCTAGGTTTTCTGTTGGGGCGTGCCTACTACCAGCTCCTCTTGCCGGTCCTCGAAAACCTCGAGCGCAACGGACTGCGTGACCTCGATTACAGCATTCTGGCCGTTCTCAGCATGGGCGAGGAAAGAACTGTCGAGGAGTTGGACCGCCTCGTGTCGATCTCGGGGTCCCGCGTGAGCGAAGACGACATTCTCAAGTTGGCCGCGCGCGGACTCGTCGAGTTTCAGCGAAGCGGCTTCGCGCAGGAGAACAAGGTGAAGTTCACGAGCGCGGGCCGCAGTTACACGATCGAATTGCTCGCGATCGCCAAGTCCGCGGAAAGCCACGCGGAGCGCGATCTCGATTACCGCGAAGCGCAGATCATGAAGCTTCTTCTCAAGCGCGTCATACAGACCACGGCATCGTCGTTGCCAGAACACTGGCACAAGGACCAGTTCTGGCGCCCCGACAATCTCTGGCGCGATCGCTCATCGCCGGACGCGGCCTGAGCAGGCGTTTGCCAGCGAGGGCCCCATCCACCACGTCCAGTTTCGCGACTGGACACACCCTGTCGATAGCCAACAAAAAAATACCGGCATCGAACATCAGAGGGGGAGACACGAATGAAGACAGAAGACATTGAAGCGATCCAGTCAGCGGACGCCACCTCGCAGAAATTGCGTGCCGTCAGTGCGGCGCGTGCATGGTACGCGGTAACGGTATTGCTGATTGCCTATGCATTTTCCATCATGGACCGGCAGATCCTCACGCTGCTTGTCGGACCGATCCGGCACACGCTGCACGTGAACGACACGCAGATCGGCTTGCTGCATGGTTTCACCTTTGCGGCGTTCTACGCGTTGATGGGCCTGCCCATTGCACGACTGATCGACCGTGGCGACCGGCGGCTCATCATCGCGGTGGGCATCGCGCTGTGGAGTCTTGCAACCGCCGCTAGCGGCCTTGCAACCGACTACTGGCATCTCCTGCTTGCGCGTGTCGTGGTAGCGGTGGGTGAGGCCGTGCTGCTACCCGGTGCAGTTTCGCTGATCGCGGATCTGTTTCCCGCCGATCGGCGCAGTCCGGCGATGAACGCGTTCGGCGCCAGTGGGTCGTTTGGTTCGGGCGCTGGGCTCATCGCGGGTGGTTTGATCCTCGGCGTATTCACGGTGACGCCGCCGTCCTTGCCTGGCTTGGGTCTGCTCCATCCATGGCAGGCGACGTTCATGACGCTGGGATTACCCGGCATTGTTGTGGCCGCGCTGATGTTGGCGGTGCCTGAGCCGAGAAACGCGCAGGCGGCAGTAACGGGCACGTCCGAGCGCCATGTCGGCGGTGAGCGGACTTCTCTGGAAGTGCCTCTCTCGGCAGTCAACGGCTACGCCATGGAGAACAAAAGGACCATGATCGCGTTGATGCTTGGCGCCGGTTTCTTCTACGCGAGTGTCTATGGCTGGGCGGGCTGGGCGCCGACTTACTTCGTGCGGGAGTTTGGCTGGACCTACCCGCAAGTCGGCAAGATGCTCGGGGTGCAGTTGGCTGTCGTCGGACCTGCCGGTGCACTGCTAGCGGGATGGGTCGGCGGGGTATGGCGCCGTGGCGGCACGCCGCATGCGTATCTGCGCATTGCGGTTATCGCCGGCTTGGGTCTGACTGTGTCCACCGTCGGGATGGTATGCGTGCAGAGCGCGCACGCCGCAACTGTCTTCATGGCCCTGGGCGCTTTCTTTGCATTCTTCCTGTTTGGTGCTGGGCCGTCAGCGATTCAGGAGATTGCGCCGGGGCCGATGCGCGGCCAATTCGCAGCCATTTACACGGGCATTCTCAGTCTGCTCGGCGCAGGGTGTGGCCCGGTCGCAGTCGGCGTTCTGACTGACTACGTGTATCGCGATCCACGAGCGATAGGACATTCGATCGGAATCGTCTGCTTTGTGTTCGGCGTGGTCGCCTGCTGTCTCTTCCGGTTCGGTTATCGCCCTTATAACGACACGCTCAAGTGTGCCCTTGCCTGGCGTCCGGCACAGCCAACGGGTGCCGACGCTACCGTGGCCAGACCGGGTATCGCAATGCGCTGACGACGGGCCGTGCGTGCAGCGCCGCGCGGGCCCATTCATTTAAAACATGCTCATGGCGCGCGGGACACCCTGCGCGCGCTCTCAACACGCCTATAGCCACACCATCGAGGAGATACGGACAATGAAAATCCACAAGCAGATTTACATCGGCGGAAACTGGATCGAACCAAACGGGCAACAGCGCATCGACGTGATGAATGCCACGACTGAAGAGATCATTGGACGCGTGCCGCTCGGTGATGCGACCGATGCCGATAACGCCGTGCGTGCCGCCCGCGCGGCATTCGTCGATTGGTCGCGAACCACGCCGCAAGAACGGGCGGCATGGCTTGCCAGAATTGCCCAAGGTCTTGAAGCCCGCGCACTGGAAGCGGCACAGTCGGTTAGCAAAGAAGTCGGCACGCCGATCGCCTGGTCGCAGTACGCGCAGGTCGGCGCGGCAATTGGGCACTTCGCTGTTGCCTCGCAGCTGGTGGCGAACTATGACTTTACCGAAATCGTCGGCAATTCCGAAGTGACACGCGAAGCCATCGGCGTCGTTGCATGCATTACGCCGTGGAACTACCCGTTGACGCTCATCGCCGCGAAAGTGGCGCCCGCATTGGCCGCGGGTTGTACTGTGGTGCTCAAGCCCTCTGAAGTGGCG
>NZ_JBAUSA010000361.1:0-9070 GCF_049581465.1 Caballeronia sp.
GTGCTCCAGTGAGGGGGTCTTCTGCCATATGGCAGAAGATGGCGTACGCTTGGCAGGTTTTGACGGATCATGTGCGTTGTCGTCAGGCAAACGGGCGACCACAATGCATTCACTGTTTGAACACCCGCCCTGCTTGACCCCGATGACTACCCGCGCCGCATTTTAACAAAGCGCGCCAGCCGCATCGTGGCCACGGCAACTGAACTGGAGAATCCCGCATGACCACCACGATCGCCGGCATCCACATCCCCGACAGCGCCATGGCGCGCGCCGCCACGGAACTCGTACGCGATACCGAACCCGACCTGCTCTATCACCACTCGCGTCGCGTCTTCCTGTTCGGCGCGCTCACGGGCGAGCGCCGCCAGCTTGCCTACGATCCAGAGCTGCTTTATATCGGCGCGATGTTTCATGACATGGGACTGACCGAAAAGTACTGGAGTCCCAATGATCGATTCGAAGTCGACGGCGCCAATGCGGCGCGCGAGTTCCTGAAGCAATATGGCATCGGGGAAAACGAGATCGAGCAAGTATGGGACTCGATCGCGCTGCACACCACCCCCGGCATTCCGCAATACAAGAAACCCGTCGTCGCGCTGGTTACGGCAGGGGTCGAGATGGACGTGCTCGGCTTCGCGTACGACGAATTCACTGATACCCAACGCAAGCAGGTTATCGAGGTGCATCCGCGCGAGACGAATTTCAAGGAAGGGATTATCGACGCGTTCGCTCGCGGAACCTCGTTCAAGCCCCTGACGACGTTTGGCAACGTAAAAGCCGACGTGCTCGCGCTCAAGGACCCGACCTATAAGCGGCTCAATTTCTGCAGCCTGATCCTGGGCTCTGCATGGAACGACAGCCCGGGCGCGGGATGCGCTCATTGCGACGACGTGACCCACACGCACCCCTGAGTTTCGCAACGAGCCCAATAAGGAATGCGGCGTGCGACGGTCATCCCGTTGCACGCCAGCCCCGGCCGGGTGTTAGAACACGTTAACCGGAATGTTCACCATCAATCGATAATCATCACTGGTCGAATCAGGATAATACTTCTGGCCCTGGTGATGCATGTAATAGAATTTGGCGCTGGTTCCCTTAAGCTTTCCGGAAGCGATTGTGTAAGACGGAATAAAGCCGAACTCGTAGTGCGTTCCGTGTACCGGCTGACCATTCTTCCAATAAAGATCGTGTAGCGAACTTGCAGGATCGGAATAAAGCTTTGCCATCGCAGAGCCGTCTGCGCCCCATCCATACGCCGTCCACAGCGTCATTTTCAAGCCCGGTACGCCGTAATCCTTCATGTCGACTGAATAGCCGAGTTGCAGGGATTTTTCATGCGGCGCGTTGTAGTCGACATCGAGCGAATTCGCAAGAAAGTTACCCGCCGACTGTCCGACGTAATCGAAAAACTGCTTGCTCGCGATCTGTTGGAATCCAACCGATACGGTATGCGCGTTATGGGTTCCCGAAAGCAACAAACTATACGCCTGATTATTGATCGGCCCCTCGCGGCTTTGACCTACTTCATGCGTGTAATAGTAAGTGAGCGTGCCGTTCCACCGAATCCCCGAAGGGTCACCCGCACTCTGCGATAACGTGAAATAGTATTGGTCCCACACATTCTCCGCGCGGCTTGCGTACAACGACACCGACGTATCGTCGTTCGGCGCATAATCGCCGCCCGCGTAGGTAAAGCGGCTGAAGTGGGTGCCACCATATTCGGTGGTCAGCGACGACACGCTGGTTTGCCCACGCGCGAGCACTGCGTCGACACTGCCCGCCTTGAGGGTCAGGTTCTTGATTTCCTCACTCGCGAGCGATACGCCCCGATACGTGGGCGGCAGCGCACGGTTATCGTGGGGAACGAGAAAGGGGTTGTCGAATAGTTGCTGGCCGTATTTGACAACCGTATTCGATACCCTTGCCTTTACATCCCAGACGCCCGGATACGTCCACGCTGCCTGATTCTGTCCATCGTAGCCGTTGTGATCCAGATGTACGCGATTTCCCGCGCCTCGCCCGCCATTCAGTTTCAATGCACTGAATAACGATGCGTCCAGTCCGACGCCAAACAGGCCACGTGTATAGCCCGATTCAAATACGGCCTGATTACCTAAGACCCACGCGTCCTTATTTTTTGCTCCTTCTGCTGTAAAGTGATCTGTAAAACTGCGAAATAACATATTGAAATGCGAACCATCGACAAATCCAGTCGACGTTGCCTGATTATTGATGGGTGAATTAGCTTCCGTATCAGGCGGCGAACTGGGCGGCGCTTCAGTATGCCGCGTAGAAACGCCGTCATCTTCATCGGCATAAGCGAGCGTGGCACCCGATATGAGACCGCTGAAAACAATTGTCGATAATGCGAGTGTGCGTGTGTGTTGTTTCATGTTTCAGTCTCGTGATTTTTATGGGTTTATGTTGTGGGCCAATAACCGTTTCGACGAATGCCCGCATGAGCGCAAATGCGCTCGATGAACTTTCGGGACACGACATTGGAAGCGGACTACAGTTGTTGCAAGGTTGCGCGAACGCTGCGGCCCACTTCTCGATGAAGGGGGCCGGCAGGCGTCTGCTAAAGGAAATCAGGCTGACAAAATCGTCCCGGCACAGTCAGCTCGGCAAAATCAAGCCAACATGCACGCCGCGGCGACACCGGCGGCAAGCGTGCGCAATTCGGGCACTTCGCGGGAACAACACGGCTCGGCGATCGGGCATCGCGTGTGGAAGACGCATCCTGACGGCGGGTTGATCGGGCTGGGAATATCGCTGGACAGGATTTGTACGACCTTGGTTCGTTCGATGGCCGGATTAGGCACGGGCACGGCCGACAACAGCGCACGCGTGTACGGATGACGAGGTTCCGCGTAAAGCGAATGTTTGTCGGAAAGCTCCATCACGTGACCGAGATACATCACCATCACACGGTCCGAGATGTGCTTGACCACCGCCAGATCGTGCGCAATGAAGATCAATGCAAGCTTCATTTCCTGCTGCAACGACTTGAGCAGGTTGACGATCTGCGCCTGGATCGAAACGTCGAGCGCTGACACCGGTTCGTCGCAGACAATCAGTTTCGGCTCCACGATCAGCGCTCGCGCAATGCCGATCCGCTGGCATTGGCCACCCGAAAATTCGTGCGCGTAGCGGTTGATCATCTGTTCGCGCAAGCCGACCTTCGCCATCATCGCGCGCACGCGTTCGTTCATCTCGCTCTTCGACATCCCCGGCCGGTGCTCGCGCAACGGTTCAGCGATGATCTGCCCGACCGTCATGCGCGGGTCGAGCGAGGCGAGCGGGTCCTGGAAAATCATCTGGATATCGCGCCGCACGCCGTGCCATTGCTTGACCGATGCGCCGCTCAGATCCTTGCCCATCCACACGATTTCGCCATGCGTGGCGGGGATCAGGTTGAGGATGGCGCGCGATAGTGTCGACTTGCCGCAACCCGATTCGCCCACCACACCGAGCGTCTCACCGGCGTTCAGATCGAAGCTCACGCCATCCACTGCCTTCAATGTGCGGGAGCGCACCCACGGCAATTTGCTCTCTCCCTTGACCCTGAAATGGACCTTGATGTCCCGTACCGACAGGATGGTTTGCTCAGGCATGCGCCACCTCGTGCATCGACTTCATCTGCTCGACCGGGCGATAACATGCGCGCAACCACGTTGTGTCGCCCGCATAGGCTTCGAGCGCCGGCGCGGATTCGGCGCAACGCGGGCTTGCATCGATACAACGCTCCTGGAACGGACAGCCGGATGGCGGACAAGCCATGTTCGGCGGATTGCCGGGGATGCCGACGAGCGGCGCGTCGCTCTGATCCAGTCGCGGCAGCGCGCGCAGCAAGCCGATGGTGTACGGATGCGAGGGACGCGCGAACAGGTCGTCGGCGTTGCAGTGCTCCATCACGCGGCCGCCATACATCACCATCACCCTCTCGCACAGCCCGGCAACGACACCCAGGTCGTGCGTGATCAGCACGATCGCGGTGCCGAAGTCGCGCTGGAGGTTGCGCAGGAGCTGAAGGATCTGGGCCTGGACGGTGACATCGAGCGCGGTGGTGGGTTCATCGGCGAACAGGACCTGCGGCTCGCACAGGAGTGCCATCGCGATCATCACGCGCTGGCGCATGCCGCCGGAAAGCTCGTGAGGATACTGATCGATACGGTGTGCCGCTTCCGGAATGCGCACCGCTTCAAGCATCTCGATCGACCGCTTTTTCGCGGCGCGGCGCGTCATGTTCTTGTGCACTTCGAGCACTTCCGTCATCTGGCGTTCGATCGTCAGGTACGGATTGAGGGACGTCATCGGATCCTGGAAGATCATCGAAAGACGATTTCCGCGAACCTTGTTCAACGCCCGGCGCGGCATGCCGAGAAGATTATTTCCCTGGTAGATCGCGCTGCCGCTCGCGCGGCCGTTCGGTGCAAGCAGACCGAGGATCGCAAGGACGCTCTGGCTTTTGCCCGATCCCGATTCGCCCACAATGCCCAGCGTGCTGCCCTCTTCCAGATCGAAACTCACGCCATTGACCGCGCGAACCACGGCGTCGGGGGTATCGAAGGCGACTTCCAGTCCACTTACTTTGAGTAATGACATGATGCTTAGCGATCCTTCGGGTCGAGCGCGTCGCGCAAACCGTCGCCGACAAAGTTGATGCAATACAGCGTCACCGACAACAACGCAGCGGGGAACAGCAGGATCCACGGCGACGAGTCCATTACGCCAACGCCATCCTGGATCAGCACTCCCCAACTGGTCATGGGCTCCTGCACGCCGAGGCCGAGAAACGATAGTACGGACTCCGTTAGAATGACGCCCGGCACGGTCACCGTGGTGTAGATCGAGACCATGCCAAGCAGGTTCGGCACGATATGACGCACAATAATGCCGCTCGTCGGCACGCCGATCGCGCGCGCGGCTTCTACATATTCCTTGGAGCGGATCGCGAGCGTCTGGCCGCGCACCACGCGTGCCATGTCCATCCATGAGAACACGGTAATGGTCAGTACCACGAGATAGAACTCGCGGCCGAGCAACGTGACCATCAGGATCGCGATCAGCAGGTACGGGATCGCATACATCATGTCGACAAAACGCATCATCGCGTTGTCCACGCGGCCGCCTACGAAGCCTGCAATAGCGCCCCACACGATACCGAGCGTGACGGATGTCAGCGTCGCAAGCGCGCCAATCATCAGCGAGACGCGTCCGCCGACCAGGCAGCGCACGAACAGGTCGCGACCGGTTGCGTCGGTACCGAACAGGTGCAGGCTCGCGACTGTCGGCGCGGCGCTCATCATGTCCCAGTCGGTGGAATCGAAGGCGTTCGGCAACAGCATGGGGCCGATCGCGCAGGCGAGCGTGATCACGATGAGGATCACAAGGCTTACCACTGCCGCCTTGTTGCGCCTGAAGCGCAGGCGCGCGTCCTGCCACGGACTGCGGCCTTCGACCGGCACCGCGAGCATGGCATCGAGCGCGGGGACCAGGGAACCTTGTTTCATTGCGGATTTCAATTTTTGCACTCGCTCAATGACTGAGGCAGTTTGGCTTAGTGACGGCTTAGCGCTGGCTTGGTCGCTGGCTTAGTAGCGAATTTTCGGGTCGAGCCACGCATACGCGAGGTCGACCAGCAGGTTGAGCAGAACCGCGACCACAGTCACTAGCACGACCAGCCCGAGCACGAGCGTGTAATCGCGATTGGCCGCGCCGTTCACAATCAACTTGCCGATGCCCGGCAGCGAGAACACGGACTCCGTGACCACAGCCGCCGTGATCGAAGCAATCGCGAGCGGTCCAATCACCGATACCACCGGAATCAGTGTGGGCCGCAGTGCATGGCGCACTACGACGGTCCAGCGCGACAGGCCCTTCGCATAGGCCGTGCGAATGTAGTTGGTGTTCATCACTTCGATCAGGCTGCCGCGCGTCACGCGTCCCACCGTCGCCACGCTGATGATTGTCAGCAGCGCGACAGGCAGCACCATATAGCGCACCTGAAAACCGTTCCAGCCTCCGGCCGGCAGCCACTTCAGCAAGATCGCAAACACCAGGATCAGCACCGGCCCGATCACGAACGACGGAAACGCACTGCCCGCATTCCCGACGATCATCAGCAGATAGTCGGCGGGACTATTGCGATACAGCGCCGCAAAAACGCCGAGAATGACCCCGATCACGATGGCGAGCAGCATGGACACGCCACCGATGGCCAGCGACACGGGCAGCGCACGCATCACGAGGTCGTTGACACTCCAGTCGGCGTATCGGAACGACGCGCCGAGGTCGCCATGCAACAGACTGTCGAGATACAGCAGGTATTGCTTCCAGAGCGGTTCGCCGAGATGGTATTTCGCCTGCAAGTTGGCGAGCACTTCGGCGGAGACCTTGCGTTCACCGTCGAACGGACCGCCCGGTGTAGCGTGCAAAAGCAGGTAGCAGACGGTGACGACAATTAGCAGCGTAGGCACCGTCAACAACACCCGCCTCAAGGTATATGACCACATGGAACATCTCTCCTGG
The DNA here is from genome assembly GCF_049581465.1 of Caballeronia sp. Taxonomy (GTDB): domain Bacteria; phylum Pseudomonadota; class Gammaproteobacteria; order Burkholderiales; family Burkholderiaceae; genus Caballeronia. Next base: position 6,532 of record NZ_JBAUSA010000361.1, read on the forward strand.
CAGTACCGCGACAGACTTTGTCGCGGTACTCACCTCTTGCTGTTTGCCGGTATTGCAGGGGATTCATATGCGCAACGCAACGCAACGCAACGAAGCGACACGCCGCGCCTGGCCGCTCTATCGATCCTAGTGCTTCACGATATACATGTCCTTGCTGGGATAACGGTCCATCGGGTTCTTGAGCGAATAGCCGCCCACGTAGCTCTTCACGAGCCGGACTGTCGTGTATTGGAGCAGCGGCAGCATCGGATAGTCGTCCATCACCAACTTCGCGGCCTGCGTCTGCAATTGCGACCGTTTCGCCTGGTCGGTGGTGGCGTTGGCTTCCTTCACGAGCGCATCCGCTTGCGGGTTGCAATTGCCGTTGTCGTTCTGGTCGGAGCCGCATCCCACCAGTTGCAGGAACGTCGTCGCGTCGTTGTAATCCGCGATCCAGCCGCTGCGCGCAATCTGGTAGTCGAGCGTGTGGCGCCGCTTGATCAAGACCTTGAATTCCATTGCCTCAATGTCCGTATCCAGCCCGAGCTTCGTCTTCCACTCTGAGGCCGCAAAAATAGCCATTTTCTTGTGATACTCGCTCGTGTTCATCGCGAATCGCAGCTTGGTGCCCGGTTTCACGCCCGCCTGCGCAAGAAGTTTCTTCGCTTCTTCCACGCGCCGGGCCATCGGCCATGTCGACCATTCGTAGGCCGTGACGTCCGCGCCCTTCACACCCTTCACGATCAGGCCATAGGCGGGAATCTGCCCGTCGGCGGTCACGCGCTGCGCGAGGATGTCCCGGTCGATCACCATGGAAAGCGCCTGCCGCACGCGCACGTCCTTGAGCAACGGGTCCTTGTTGTTGAAAGCGTAATAACGCAGGCCGAGCATCGGCGCGTTCTTCATGTCGGCGGCGAACTGCTGCTTGTATTTCGGATACGTACCCGAGGGCAACTGATACATCCAGTCGTTTTCTCCGGACTGGAACAGCTTGAGGTCGGTGTTTTCGTCCTCGACCGGCAGATACGTGACCTGCGTCAACTGCACGTGCGTCGCGTCCCAGTACTGTGGGTTTTTCGCCAGCACGAGCTTGCTGTTCACCTGCCAGTCCTTCAGCATGAACGCGCCGTTGCTCACCAGCTTGCCGGGCTTCGTCCAGTCCTTGCCGTATTTGTCGACCGCGGCTTTGTTCACCGGCCCCAGATTGGGGTACGACAGCAACTCTGGCAAAAATGTCACGGGATACGGGGTCTTCACTTCAACCGTGTACGCGTCGATAGCGCGAACGCCTAGCGTGCCCGGCGCCTTCTTCCCCGCCACGATATCCGCGCCATTGAGCAGGAAAACGCCGAATGTATTGGCATAGGATGATGCGGTCTTTGGATCGACGAGGCGTTGGCAACCATAGACGAAGTCGTTCGCCACCACGGGCTCGCCGTTCGACCACTTCGCATTCCTGCGCAGGTGGAAGATCCACGTGGTCGGTTCCTTCTGCTCCCACGTTTGCGCCACGCCCGGCACGAGGTTACCCTCGGCATCGAGCGCAGTCAGGCCTTCAAACAGGTCGCGCGAAACATTGGCGGCAGCCACCGTTTCAGCCGCATTGGGGTCGAGCGTCTCGACCTCCGAACCGTTGTTGCGGACCAACTCCTGCTTCGCCGCCAGTTGCACGCCCGGCGGCACGATTGCCGCCTGCGCACCGCATGCGGTCGCCACGTACGCACTCGCTGCAAGCAACCGCAGCTGTGCGCCTGTCACGCGACGCAGCACCGTGCGGCCCGAATGGAAAAAAGCATCAACGCGGTTACGGCACGCGCCCGATACAGCAAACAACTTCATGTGAATCCTTGTGATTCGTTCGTCGGGCATAAGGTCGGGCACAAGACCCGCACCGAAGCTGGAAATATCGATCTGCTCGCCGATCTGTTCGCATTGCTAGCGAAAACCGGGCGACCCCGTGGCGACAAAAAACGTCACCGTTAGTCACTATTCGTCACCTTTCTAACGTTTTCTGGCGACATTGCAACCATCTTAGCGCACCTAACGTTCTGCTTTCGGCAACATTATGTGGATGACTCAGCATCCGGGGCTGGCTGCTACGGCCCTAAACCGCAGCCTGAGCGAGTTGATCCCACGCTTCCTACCTCCGGCAAACTCAAAGGTCGGGAAAGCCACTCAAATGTACTGACTAACCCTGTGTTTCAGGTCCAGCCCTGCAAGCCTCTTTTTGGTGATTTAAAGTTTGCATTCGTGGCGCGATTCGCGTTTGTTTGAAGCCGTAGGCGCATCGCATCCGCGCAACCATCCGCGTCCTTGATGTTCAGCAGGCTATAAGTTGACACGATGATCCGTTTTCGCCAGATAGAAGCATTCCGTTCGCTGATCATGACCGGCACCAGCGTCGGCGCGGCCCGTGAGTTGCACGTGACCCAGCCAGCCGTCAGCCGTCTCATCGCCGATCTGGAAGCAGACCTTGGCTTTAGTTTATTTAGCCGCATCGGCGGTCGCTTGAATCCGACTACAGCCGGGTTGCGCTTTTTTAAATCTGTCGAAGAGAATT
>NZ_JBAUSA010000362.1:0-3720 GCF_049581465.1 Caballeronia sp.
GATTTTCATGGGCTTCGTGCTTGGCTGGCAGTGGATGGGCTTGCGGCTCGCGCTGGGCGTGCTGATGGTGTATGGCCTCGGCTTCGCTGTGAATCGGATGGTGACGCCGAAGGAAGCGGAAGCGTCACGCAACGCGATGGCTCAACTGGTCTCGACCGACGACCCCGGTACCGCGTTTTCACGCTGGGTGAAAATTCTTGGGCGCATGACGATCCGGCTGGTGCCTGAATACATCGTGCTCGTGCTGGTTCTGGGCGCAGCGCGGACGTGGCTGTTTCCGCACATCGGGCCGAGTGTCGACAACAGCATGCTCTGGATTGTCGGGCTTGCGATTGCCGGGACACTATTCGTGATCCCGACAGCGGGCGAAGTCCCGATCATCCAGGCGATGCTCTCGCTCGGCATGGCCGCCGGTCCGGCCGGTGCGTTGTTGATGACGCTGCCGCCGATCAGCTTGCCATCGGTCGCAATGCTCGCGCGCTCGTTCGCGCCGCGCGTGCTGACGGTGGTCGCGGTTACCGTGGTGGGATTCGGCATTGTGAGTGGATTGCTGGCCGTGGCGCTGGGGTTTTAGCTCGCGCCTTTCGCGCCGCCGTTACAGCGGCGCGGCAACATGTTCCGATCACGCTGCGACGCTAATCGTTAGTGCATCGCGGCGTGGATCAGCAGCTTGAACGGTAACGCGAGCAGCATCGCGCCGCCGACACCCCCGCACCACAGCCCCACGAACCACAGCGTCTTCTTGATGCGCCCGCTTGGGGCGTGCTCAGTGATAGTGGTGTTCGCCATGGCGCACCTTGCCTCGAAAAATCCAGTAGCCGAGCGTCGTGTACGCGATGATCACCGGCAAAATCACTGCGGCTCCGATCAGCGTGAACAACTGGCTCGAATGCGGCGCTGCGACCTCCCACAGCGACACGCCGGGAAACACGGCATGGGGCGAAATGCTTGCCACCAGACCGGTATAGCCGAGAAACACGAAGCCAAGCGCCATCGCGAATGGGCGGGTTTCGTGCCGCGACCGAATCGACCGGAGCATCAGCCAGGCGCAGCCAATCACGAGTACCGGCACCGGCAGGAAGCGGTAGAACCATGGGGTATCGAACCAGCGCGTCGCAATGCCCGTTTCCTGCAATGGCGTCCAGATACTGACAATGACGATCGTTGCCAGTTGCATCAAGGTCAGCGGCCACACGATCCGATAAAGCCGGCGTTGCAAATTTCCTTCCGTCTTGGCGATCAGCCAGCAGCATCCGAGCAGCGCATAGGTCACCACCAGCGCGAGTCCGGTAAAGAGGCTGAAGGGTGTGAACCAGGTAAAGGCATCGCCGGAAAAGCGGCCATCCGCTACCGGAATGCCGTTCAGGAATGCACCGAGCGTCACGCCCTGAAAAAACGTTGCGCCCGCCGATCCACCGATAAAAGCAAGATCCCACATCGGCTTGGTGCGAGTCGCCTTCGAGCGCAGTTCAAACGAGACGCCGCGAAAGATGAGGCAGACCAGCATGAAGATCAGGGGCAGATAGAGCCCGGATAACACAGTGGAATAGACCATGGGAAACGCGGCGAAGAGTCCCGCGCCGCCCAGTACGAGCCAGGTTTCGTTGCCGTCCCAGACCGGCGCGACGGTGTTCATCATCACGTCGCGATTCTGTTCTTCGGGGAAGAACGGAAACAGGATGCCGATGCCGAGGTCGAAGCCGTCGAGCACCACGTACATCAATACGCCCAGCGCGATAATCGCGGCCCAGGTGAGGGTCAGGTCCATGTCAGGCTCCTTCGATGGAATGCGCCGCAACCGAGAGCGGTCGGCGCGCGGTGGGGTTGTGGTCGTCCATGCGCGGCGCGCGGGTGGTCTGGCCCGGCAGCGCAGGACCGGCTTTGAGCAGCTTGAGCAAGTAGTAGATGCCTGTCCCGAACACGAGGGTGTAGACCACCACGAACACCATCAGCGACACGCCGACTTGCTGTGCTGTCACCGGCGATACGGCCTGCGCCGTGCGCATCACGCCGTACACCACCCAAGGCTGGCGGCCCGCTTCCGTCGTCGTCCAGCCTGCGAGCAGCGAGATGAAGCCGGCTGGTCCCATCGCGAGGGCGCAGCGCTGGAACGTCTTCGATTCGAATAATTGGCCCTTACGTCGCAGTGCAAATCCGGCGAACGCCAGCCCGATCATCAGGACGCCGAGACCGACCATGATGCGAAAACTCCAGAACACGACGGGCGAGTTGGGGCGATCTTCCTTGGGAAACGATTTGAGGCCGCGGATCTCGCCGTCCCAACTGTGCGTGAGGAGCAGGCTGCCGAGATGGGGTACGGATAGGGCGTACTTCGTGGTTTCAGCCTGCATGTCTGGCATGCCGAACAGGTTCAGCGCGGTGCCGCCTTTCTCGGTGTCCCACAGGCCTTCGATGGCTGCGATCTTTGCCGGCTGATATTTACGCGTGTTGAGGCCGTGCTGGTCGCCCACCAACGCCTGAAGGGGCGCCAGTACGAGCAGCAGCCAGAGCGACATGGAGAACATTGTCTTGATCGCTGGGTCGCGGCGGCCCTTGAGCAGGTGATACGCGCCCGAGGCGGCGACCACGAGTCCGGCCACGATGAACGCCGCGATTGCCATATGCGCCAGCCGATATGGAAACGACGGGTTGAAGATGATCTTGAACCAGCTAACCGGCACGACATGATCGCCGTCGATACGAAAACCTTGTGGCGTTTGCATCCAGCTATTCGATGCAAGGATCCAGAACGTGGAGATCAGTGTGCCGATTGCGACCATGAGTGTGGCGCCGAAGTGGGCTTTCGGGCCGACCTTGTTCCAGCCGAACAGCATGATGCCGAGAAAGCCTGCTTCGAGGAAGAACGCCGTCATTACTTCATAGGCCAGCAGTGGACCGGTGACTGGACCGGCGAAGCTTGAAAAGCCGCCCCAGTTCGTGCCGAATTCGTAGCTCATCACGACGCCTGAGACCACGCCCATGCCGAAGCCGATGGCGAAGACTTTGGACCAGAACAGGCACAACTCTTTGTAGACGGGATTTTTAGTTTTGAGCCAGGCGCCTTCGAGCACCGCGATAAAGCTTGCGAGGCCGATGCTCAATGCCGGAAAAACGATGTGGAACGCGATTGTGAACGCGAACTGGATGCGCGCGAGGTTGAGCGCGTCGGGAGTGGTGATTGCATTCATGGCGAGTTGAGCGTCCGGCGCATTAAGGTTGCGCGCGGACGCTGATAGTTGGACCGGGTTGAACTGCATGCAACGGGCCCGACTCTAGCTAGTTTTTGAGATAAATGATGCGACGCGGAAGGGTCCGAATGCGTGCGAAAATGTCGCAGATTTTAGGGCGTTATTTTTATAAATGATTGTTTGAATTAAGATTTCATAAGATGACCCGCAATGCCTGTGCAGCTTTATTTTCACATTCTTGCGACAATCGACCGCAGTGCACAAGGGGTTATAGGCGAGGTTGGGGGAGCGGGATCTGCTAGCGGCGGGAGCGGAGCGGGGGGCGTTGCAGAGTACGGATTTTGAGATTTACGTTATTTGGGCGTTGGAGGCGAAGCGTGTGCGCGGGGGTGGTGCTTGGGGGAGGTGTTCGACTACGGGTTAAAATTTCGGGGCCGCGCTACGTTCGTGCCAAAAACCTGAAATGGAGCAACGACGACATTTAGGTATTCGCGGTTTGAACGCGTTTCTTTGCTTCGTTTCTTTGCGCGTT
>NZ_JBAUSA010000363.1:0-3042 GCF_049581465.1 Caballeronia sp.
GGCCCGCACGGGTGTCGCCGCTACGCGACGCGATCACCGAGCAGCCGCCGGCAAGACGTCGCATTCCGGCGCGAAAAAGCGATGCGTCGACACAGGTGTCTGGCGTCGCGTCGCGGGCCATGTCCGCACGTGAAATAGTCACCGGAGTCGCCATTACACGTGCCCCGTCGAAAGGAACACGAAGCTCGGCGTACGGACATAACGGACTGCTGCTCCGAGAAAATCGATCCAGATACTCACTTTCCATCTCCAGAAAAAGGCAACACGTTCCCCGCCGACAGCGCGTGCCGGTTCACAGCAATCGCAGGAGGAACGAAAAGACGGTGGACAGCGTCCTGCTTCAGGCCGGCACGGGCGGCGTGCGTTTATGACCCCAGTCGCTCAGCTTCGAATAGCTGACGACGTTCCACGTGGCGTCGTCGATCACGATGCCGCCGTGGCCGTATTCGAGCGCGAAGCCTGACGGGGTCTGCACGTAGAAAGAGAACGTGCGGTCATTCGGATGGTGGCCGAGGTGCAGGATCATCGGCACGCCAGCCGCGATGCAGCGGTCGTACGCGAGGCCGACATCGTCCATTTCCTTGACCTGCACCATCAGGTGATTGAGCCGCTTCGGCCCGGGAACTGCCGCCGTCGCGAGGGAATGGTGACGGCCGGTCTTCGTATGCATGAAAGTCGCATCGACGACGATGCCCGGTTCGCGCTCCTCGCGGATATAGTCGCTGACACGGAACCCGAGCACGGAGCGGTAGAACGCAACAGACTCCGGATAGTTATCCGAGCGCGTAAGAATGTGGCCTATACCGAGCGGCCCGGTCTCGAACCCGGCGCCGCGCAGGACTCTGGAGCGGAACTGATCCGTCATCGGCGCAATGGCCGGGCCGAAGTAGAATGCATGCCGGTAGCCGTTCGGGTCCTGGCAGTGGTACAGCTTTTCGACGCGCCGTCGAGTGCAGTAGTCGCGATCGCCTTGGGTTACGGTCACACCGTTTGCGCGGAGCTGCTCTGCGTAGCAGTCCAGTTCTTCCTCGGTCTCGAACTCCCATCCGGCCTCCTGAATATCGTCGGCGTCGTTCTTTTCCAGCACGATGCGCTGCATGTGCTCGTCCATGCGGAGCAAGAGCGCGTTACCGGCATCGGCAGTTCCTACCTGAAAGCCCATCAGGTTATGAGCGAAGTCAGCCCATACGCCCAGATCCTTGACCCCCAGTACCACATAACCCAGGTTCGAAATTGCAGCAGCCATGTTGGCCATATCCCCTCCATCACGCTTATGTTTATTAAGGACTGGCAAATTCACGAACGCGCTACGACTTTCGTGAATCGCTGACCACACTATGCAAGCGCTGTGCCAGTTTCGCGGCGCGGCACGTGGTAACCACCCGCGTGGCACGCCGGGCAAGGCTGCGCAGCGAAATAGCGGGTCGCGCCGCACGACTGCGTCAATGGGCGACCCACACACCCGGTTCATAAATTCATGAATGCGAGCAGCACTGCTTGGTGACGACTGCGGGATTTCATGAATTTACGCACAGGGAGGCAAGCCCTTAAGGTTGCGGCGGCAACCAACATGTAGTCACAAGCAAAGGGAAATCATGGACGCGACGATCAACCGGAATGGACCGGGTTGCGCGCTGCCACCAGAATTCGTCCTGCTCGACGCGATGGACTTCAGCGATATCGCTGAGCAGTTGCATTTCAACCCGGTCGAGGGACGGATCTGGCTGCAGGACCGCCGCATGGCGCTGCTGTCGATCGACGTTCTGGGCACGCTGCGGCGCGAGCTGGTCGATTCGCTCGGCCTGGAGGCAGCGCGGCGGATGTTCACGCGACTCGGCTACGCGGCGGGTTCAAGCGATGCAGAGCTGGCGTGGAAGGTGCGCAAGCACCGGTCGCAAATGGACATCATTGCGGCGGGCGCGCAGTTGCATGCGCTCGAAGGGTTTGTGCAGGCAGAGCCGGTTCACATCGAAATCGACAGCACGCTCGGCTATTGCTATTCCGAATTCTTCTGGAATCACGGCTGCGAAGACGAAATGCAAATCGCCAGTCACGGCGTCGGCCACGAGCCTGCTTGCTGGATGGGCATCGGCTATACGTCCGGCTTTCTCAGCAAGATCATGGGCAAGCGCATTATTGCGCGCGAAGTCGAATGCCGCGCGATGGGACAAGCCAAGTGCCGCGTGATCGCACAGCCAGTCGAGAGCTGGGACGATCCCGAAGAGGATCTGCACTATCTTGACCTCGCGCCCACACAGCCAACGCGCGTATCGATCGTCGCAGGCGCCGTCGCGTCGGCGGCGCAGGTGTCGCAGTCCGGCAGCACACCTTCGGAGCCGTCGATGGCGAGCCTCATCGGCTCGTCGGTCAGCTTCACATCGGTGCTGCACAAGGTACGGCGCGTGGCCAGCACGCGCGCGACCGTGCTCTTGTCCGGCGAAAGCGGCGTTGGCAAAAGCGCCGTCGCGCGCGAGGTGCATCGTTGGAGCACACGGGCCGACAAGCCGTTTGTCGAAATCAACTGCGCGGCAATTCCCGAGCAACTGATCGAATCCGAACTGTTCGGCGTCGAACGCGGCGCCTATTCGGGCGCCACCGAGTCGCGCGCCGGCCGCTTCGAGTCTGCCAACGGCAGCACCCTCTTTCTCGACGAAATCGGCATCCTCAGCTTTAGCGCGCAGGGCAAGCTGCTGCGCGTGCTACAAAGCGGCGAGTTCGAGCGATTAGGCTCCACGCGCACGATCAAGCTGGACGTGCGCGTCGTCGCGGCCACCAACGAGGACCTGCCGCAGGCGGTGAAGGAGGGGCGCTTTCGCGAAGACCTGTTCTACCGTATCAATGTCTTCCCGATCCACATTCCGCCGCTGCGCGATCGACGGGACGATCTGCCCCTGCTGATCGAGTATTTCATCAGGCGGCTTTCGGCGGTGCATGGACGGCACGTTCCAGGCATCACGCCGCGCGCGCTCCAGGCCGTGCTCAATCACAAGTGGCCAGGCAACATCCGCGAGTTCGAGAACGTCATCGAACGCGGCATCATCC
>NZ_JBAUSA010000364.1:0-3773 GCF_049581465.1 Caballeronia sp.
GTTGCGAATGGTGCTGGATTGTCCGGTCGTTCCAGATGGTGCTCAGGAGCGACGTGCCCGCCGCGCCGGCGAAGATCCGTGCGAAGTTCGACAGACCCGCGGCAGCCGGGATCTTCTCCGGCGGCAAGCCCGACAGAATGATGGCCGTGAGCGGCGTGAAGAACAGCGCCATCGGAATGCCCTGCAGCAGCGTCGGCAGGACGAGCGTGTAGGCGTCGATGTCCGTCGTGTACCACGAGCGCATCATGAACACGCCCGCAAAGCCGAGGAAGGCGAGCGTCGCGAGCACCCGCACGTCGGACTTCGGCATGAGCTTGCCCATTACCGGCGCAAGGAGCACGGCGAAGATGCCGAGCGGCGCTGTCACGAGCCCGGCATCGACGGCCCGGTAGCCCAGATACTCCTGAATCCACGTGGGCAGGATCACGAGGTTGGCGAAGAAGACCGCGTATGCAATCGATATCGCGACGGTGCCGCCCAGGAAGTTGCGCCCCTTGAAAAGACGCAGGTCGACAATCGGCTTAGCCGCGGTCAGCTCCCAGATCACGAAGAACAGGAACGCGACCAGCGCGACGATCGTGAGGGCCCAGATCACTGGCGAATTGAACCAGTCGAGGTCCTTGCCCTTGTCGAGCATGACCTGCAGCGCGCCCACCCAGACGATCAGCGAGAGGAGCCCCATCTTGTCGACCGGCAGCTTGCGCGACGGCGTTTCGCGCTTGCGGTAGAGCGCCCAGATCACCGCGGCGGCGAAGAGGCCGACGGGCACGTTGATGTAGAAGATCCACGACCAGTTGTAGTTGTCGGTGATCCAGCCGCCGAGAGCCGGCCCGGCAATCGGCCCGACCGTTGCGGTCATCGCCCACAGCGACAGCGCGCTCGAGCTTTTATTCTTCGGAAACGTCGCGAGCAGGAGTGCTTGGGACAACGGCACCAGCGGCCCCGCCACGGCGCCCTGGACGATACGGGCCACGAGCAGCAAGGGCAAGTTCGGCGCGAGGCCGCACACCGCAGACGCCACCACGAACAGCAGGATCGCGGTCACGAACAGCTTCACCTGGCCGACCCGCTGTGTCAGCCAGCCGGTCAGCGGAATTGCCACCGCGTTTGCCGCGGCGAACAGCGTGATGACCCATGTGCCTTCATCCACCGACACGCCCAGGTCGCCGGACAGCGTCGGGATCGCGACATTGGCGATCGAGGAGTCCAGCACGTTCATGAAGGTGGCGAGGGACACGGCGAACGCGCCCAGTGCAAACTGCCAGCCAGTCAATGGCGCAGGAGCGCTCGCGGTATTTGGCGGGGTCATGTTGCGTCCTTTAAGAGGCTTGATGGCCGGCTGTAATCAAGCCGTGGCCGGATATCTGATAGGTCAGATATTTGGTCAAAAAAATGCTCAGTCACCCAGCAACTTGCCGAGGAGACGGGATAAGGTCGCGAATTCCAGCGGGGTAAAACCCGATAAGCGCCGGTTCAACATCGCCGGCACAATTTCCGCGATCCGCGTAGCTGCGTTGCGCCCCGCTTCGGTCAGCGTCAGGTTGACCACCCGCCGGTCCGGGCAGTTGCGAGCCCGGCGCACGAGACCCTGCCTTTCCAGCCGGTCGACTACGCGTGTGGCGGATGCCGGATCGCGCTCCAGCAGCTTGGACAAGCTCACCGACGAGTGCGCCATGTCCTGCGACAGGAGCAGGAGCACGCTGGCCTGCGAACGGGTGACGCTTGTGCCCGAGAGCGCCACCTCCAGTTCCGCCATGAGCAGGTGGCGGGCTTTGCTCAGCGCAAAGAGAATGCGCTGGACCGGCAAAAAACTGTCTTCGTGATCGTCGCGCATAGCGGATATCTCCGTTTCTGATGCGAAATATATCTGACATATCAGATATATGCAACAATTTTTTAAAACATCGGATGGTGGCCGCGATCGCGCAGGGCTGGCAACGCCTCAACTGGTCGGAGCCCGGCAAATTCGCTGCGTTCAACGCACGGGTATCGAGTTAGCCAATTTAGGGACGCCATCACGGATGCGGAAGCCAACATTGCAGCTGATCAACGCAACCAACCCCGTAGGTACGGTGACCATTTCCGCACCGCTCCTGTTTGGCCTTCGCTATGTTGCGCCCTGCGTCAACGCCTTCGCGCTGCGTTATCCCGCGTCGGTGTCCAACGGCGCTTTTCTAATCGCGCGCGCCGGCCTTGCCGACCACCACTCATTGACCAGGCATTGGCGCGACGCGCCACGTCTCTGCGCCGAGTATCCCTTAGTACGCCTCATGAGCAAGCAATGCTTCTTGAAAGATGGCAACCTGGACTCGTCGCGCGGTCAGTGATGGTATCCAGGTGGCGTTGGCCCTCGTCAGGGAGGACCTCGGCGATGAGTTCGCCAGAAGCGTTACAAAGTCATTGTCGGGGCAACGCAGGTGAGCGCAATCAAGGCCGTTCGACGAGCCGGGATGCGGCTTGCCATGACGCGGCGACATTCGCCTGAATCACCGACGAACGCCGGTCATGGCCCAGATGCGGTTAATTTTGGCCCATGTATCACCACCTTGAAGACCCCGCGAGGTTCCAATCGTTGGCAGAATGGAGTTGTCCTTTCTCATCATTCTTCCAGAAGCAAAAGCATCTCACGAGCGTGTTGGATGGACGAGGCCTGGTACGGAGAACCCGTCCGTAAGGTGGTGAAGAAATGAAGACGTTATCGCGACTTTGCGGCACAGACCAGCTTGCATCTGTAGCCGCCGGTTCGATCCAGGTGCCGGCCGGTCACGATGACCCGATAGATCCGAGTTTATTGAAGCGTTATCGATTGGAGAAATGACAAATGAAATTCTCAGTGAAAAATGAAATCCGCTCAGCGGATATTTCGACGATTGAGGCTGCAGTAAAGAGCGTCGACGGCGACGCGAAGGTCAATGTCGACATTGACACGAAGACGGTGAGTGTGGATTCGTGGCTGATGCCCGAAGAGTTTTACGTCGCTTTCAACGACGAAAACTATGACGTGCTCATTGTCGAAGCGTAGATTAGACCGAGATCGCTTTCAGTTCGTCGGCAAGATAGGCAACAAGCGCGCGGGCGGCCGGCCGGGCGGCCCGGGCAGCTGGATAAACGGCGTTGACTTCAATTGGCTCGACCGCCCAGTCCGGCAACAAGGGGATGAGCCGACCATCGGACAGCTCTGCACGGCACCCCCATAACCCCGTTGCCAGAATTCCAAGGCCGGCAACGGCGGCAACTGTGGTCCCTTCGTTCAGCGAGATAGTCAGACGTCCCTCTCCACGGATCATGATCCGACGTCCACCCTTCTCAAAGGTCCACCCTCGCACGTCGGCACCCGACGGCCCCATGATGAAGGTATGAGCGGCCAGATCGTCCGGCTCGACCGGCAATCCCGCGTGGGCCAGATAGTCCGGAGAGGCGACTAGCAACCGGGGGCAACGCCCAAGCATCGTTGAGGTGGCATTCGAGTCCTTCAACTGTCCAAAGCGGAACGCCACATCCACGCCTTCAACGATCAGATCCTGTCGGTCGTCGGCCATTCGCAAGTCAACGTGCAACGCGGGATGTGCGCTCATAAACGGTCCTATCCGCGGGATAACCTCGCGGACCCCGAAACTGGTCGACAGGGCAACGCGTAGATGGCCTCGCAGCTCCGCGGTCCCTCGCGCAGCGTGGTCTGCTTCATCTAGCGCGGAGAGAATCGCTTCAACGCGGGTGAGGTAATCGGTACCCGCTTCCGTCAGCGTGACGGCCCGCGTGCTTCTCACAAATAG
>NZ_JBAUSA010000365.1:0-2361 GCF_049581465.1 Caballeronia sp.
GATAGCGGGCATCGTGGGAATAGACGCGGCGCACGGGCTGGAGGCGATCGTAGCCAACGCCTGGCACGCGGACATCGCGACCAGTACGGCGATCCTGTCCGGTGTGGGCGTGTTGGTCGGCGCATCGGCGACATTCTCTTCGCTGCACACGGCGCTCAACGTCATCTGGCCATCGCCGATTGCGAGCACGCGCGACAATATCGTGGCGATCTTGCGCGTGCGTGCGATCTCGTTTGCATTGGTGCTCGGCGCGGCCTTGTTGATCGTGGGGCTGCTCTTATTCGATGCCCTGCTCGGTCTGGTCGGCCACTGGGTGCTCGGCAGCAACGGCCTGTCGTTCCTGATTGCGGCACTGGGGCAACGGGCGATTTCACTTTCGATGATGATGCTGGCCTTCGCCACCCTGCTTAAATTCTTGCCAAGCAAGCGCATGCAATGGCGCGACGCATTGCTCGGTGCATCGACAGCGGCACTTCTTTTCGAGGCTGGGAAACGGCTCTTTGCGTTCTACCTGCAACATGCCGGCACGGCTAATACATTCGGCGCGGCGGGGTCGCTGGCGATCATCCTGATGTGGCTGTATTACTCGGCGGCAGTCTTCTTGCTCGGGGCGGAAGTGTCGGCGACGGCGGCGCGCAGACGCACGCAAAGCGAATCGGGCTGGCGATAAAAAGCGCCCCTTGAGCTAAGGGGCGCATTGGGACAACTCGAATCTGACCGGGAGGTCAGCCGCGACGCAACTCCGCAGGCGGCACCTTCATCAGATGACGATACTTGGCGACGGTCCGGCGCGCGACGATCACCCCTTGGCCTGCAAGCATCTTTGCAAGACTCACATCGGATAACGGATCGTTGCTGCTTTCCTGCGCGATCATTTCCTTCAACAACGCGCGCACCGCGGCGGCCGAACAAGTCCCGCCACTTTCGGTACTGAGTTCGCGCGGAAAGAAGTGCTTGAACTCAAAGATGCCGCGCGGCGTGGACATATATTTGTTGCCCGTTGCACGGGAAATGGTCGATTCGTGCAGTTCGAGTTCATCGGCTACGTCACGCAATACCAGCGGTTTCAACGCGATTTCACCGTAGTCGAAGAACGCTTTCTGATGCGACACGATGCATTCCGCGACGCGCTGGATCGTGGTAAAGCGTTGTTGAGCATTGCGAATCAACCAGCGTGCTTCCTGCAATTGCTGCGCGAGCGGCGAACGGCTCGCGCCCGCGGATTGCGCAAAAAGCTCGGCGTACATGCGATGAATCCGCGCGCGCGGCAACACCGCGGGGTTGATGGTCACAACCCAGTTCCTCTTGACCTGGCGCACGATCACGTCCGGCACGACATAGTTGTCTTCGACGGCCCCATAGTTGGAACCCGGCTTGGGGTCGAGCTTGCGCACGAGCGCGCATGCAACGCGCAACTCCTCCGCGCTACAGCCAATTTTCTTTTGCAGCTCAGCTTGTTCGCGGCGCGCCAGACGTTCGAGATGATGCGTGACGATCTCGATCGCTACAGCGCGTCCTGGCGTTTCGGGGCAGAGTGCATCGAGTTGCAGGGACAGGCACTCGGACAACGTGCGTGCGCCGAGGCCTGGCTTGTCGAGCGATTGCACCAGCTTCAACGCGATGTTGAGTTCGTCCCGCGACAATGCCGGCTTGATATCCACAAGCTCCGACAATTCCTGCAAGTCTTGTCGAAGATAGCCGTCGTCGTCGAGTGCTTCAATGATGAGCTGCGCCACTGCGCGGTCGCGGTCGTCGAGTGGGTAAAGCCTTAGCGTGTCGTGCAGGGTTTCATGTAGCGAAGGTTCGACACGGATCCAGTCAGCGGGGTCGCCCCCGTCGCCATCGCCAGTGTTGCGAGTCGATGTGCGACCGAACGGGTCCGAGGAGTACTCGGACATTGAGTCGTACTCGTTCATCGAGTCATCGTGCGACTGCGAGTCGCCGGCGTCCGAACTGTCGCCCGGCGCTTCGGCCGACATGGGTGCATCGACGGGTGCGTCGTGCTCGCCAGGTACGGGCGCATCGCTCATCGAATTGCCGTTGTCGTTGGAGAGCGCATTGTCTTCCGCTTGCGTCTCGTCAAATTCGAGGAACGGATTCGTATCGAGTGCGTTGCGCAATTCTTGCTGGAACTCCAGCGACGAAAGCTGTAGCAGACGAACCGATTGCTGAAGGCGCGGCGTGAGCGCCAGGCTCTGTTTTGCGCGAAGTTCGAGGGAAGGCGGCATTGCGTGATGTTCCTCTCAATGTTAGGTCTTTTGCAACCTATCAAGCAATAGCCATGCCAACTTGAAAACGAACGCATCAGCCCCGGATTTCTATACGTATTTTTCACTTTGTGCGCTCGCACCGGTCGCGCAC
>NZ_JBAUSA010000366.1:0-3872 GCF_049581465.1 Caballeronia sp.
GTCTTGTTCTTGTATTCGTAGGCTGGTTCGACGATGTGTTTCAGTTCTTCATCGCCTGGTGGCGGCTCGATCGACACGACTTCCTTGGGTAGCACATGCTTGCCCTTGAAGACGGGTTTTACTTCCGAGCAGACACCCTCGCCGGAGTAGCCTTCGTCTTCGGGTTTGCCATACGCGTGCCCGAATTCGATGCGATCGTTTTCGCTCCGACCGAAGATCGGCGAGCCGCATACGCCGACGTGATCCTCGGTATGCATCGGGCCGTTGACCGATTCTCCGTTGATGAAAAAGTTGTTGATGCAGCGCCTCGGAGTGCCGCCATCCGCCGGACGTTCACCGTAGAACTTGGAGCATTCCGTGTAGTAGTTGGCAGGCTCTTTTTCTTTGAGCGGTTCGCCGTAGATCGCGGGATCGCCGGTTTCGTACTTGGAGTACCAGACGAAGCTGACGAAGTTGGCGTTGCGGAAGTCCGCGACCAGCGTGCGTCGCGAGCTACCGGAATAGCCTGTCGACTCGATGCGAAACGTGCCGACAGCTCCGGGCGACTTCTCTTCGAGCATCGTTTCGACCAGGTTGTTGGGATCGCACTTGCGATCGCTTGCCGGCGCGCTTTCGGCGGGGAGCAGCTGAATCGCGTATTCCTCGTTGAGCGATTCCCCGCTTTCGTTCGTGATCTTGGCACGGTTGGTCGTTTCCCCGACTTGATTCAGGGCGGCATTGGCCTCAGGGGGATTGGTGCAGTAGGTGAGGTAGTTGCCGTCCTCGGTGAGATGGTTCTCGTAGTTCTCGATCCCGGCGAGGGCGGCGTAGTAGGCCTTCTTCTGCGAAGTGTCGGTGGCGCTCAGATGGATCTCGCCGTTGGCTGCCGTGAATGTCGCGACGAGCAGCAGCGAGGTGACGAACATCACCCCGATCGCGATGATCATCGTAATGCCCTCTTGGCCGTTGAGCATCGCGAACAATCGGCGTATTGAGCGAGTAATGAGAGTCATCACAATTCGGCGCAAGGTAGGTTGGTACTGTTTTCTTCTGAGGATGGCGCCAGGCGCAGGATTGCCGAGTCTTCAAGCGCCACCGGGCGACCGCCACCAAATGATTTGTTTACTTTGTTTTCTTTGCCTTCCGGCACAGCCGTGAAGCTCACATTTACCTTGGCGACAGCTGACGCTTCCGATGTTATTTCCCCGGTCATCGGAGTGGGATCAAGTTCGCCAAGCACCGCTTTGCTGTCGGTTTCACGATAATAGCGGTAGTAACGAAAAATCGGGATGATTTCTTTCGCCGAGTTTTCTGTCTTCTGCAGGCCAGTCAACAGAATACGTTTTGTCGATGTTTCTTTTTCGTTGAATTCGTAGTTTGGCGGGACGCCTTTGCTCGTCCACGACTTTTCCGTGAGCGTGCCTTCGGCTTTGCCCGAACCTGCCGTATAGACGACTTCGTGCAATCCGATCGTCGGCAAGGCCGCTGAGGGTTCCCCGTGTTCGTTTTCAGCGCTCGTTTCGCTGATAAACCTTAGTTTTTCTGCCGTACTGCCAGACTTGATGGGATCCGATTTGACCGTCAAGCAAGACGAATGCAGCGCGAGCATCAGCTTCTCCAGCGCCACCCTTCCCGTCTGGTCGGCGTGGACCCGTTCGGTGATACGCGTCACGTCGGCCGTCGTGAAGTTGAGCAGCGACAGCGCGATCCCAGAGACAAGTATCCCCAGCGACATCGCCACCAGCAGCTCGATGAGCGTAAAGCCGCGCTCGTCGCGCAGCGCCTGCAATGACATGCGTGTCCGTCCCATCAGCAAACAGACCCTTCTTTGCCTTCTTCACTGAGATATATGGTCTGTAGCGGTGTCCCGCTCGCGATGTCGTTGTTTACGGACACGGTGTCTTCCCGCTGTTTCCCACCTATCGCCGCCGTCACGCACAAGGAATACGTGCCGAAGGGCATCCAAGGACGACTGAGCGCCCCCGCCGAGCTCGTCGTGAGTTTGCGGACGGCGTTGCAGCCCGTGTCTTCCAGGATTACGGTGGCATTCGACAGCGGTTTTTCCGGACCCACTTTACTTTCCAGGACCTTGATGTCGATCGGCGCCAGCGGCACCGTCACGGGCGCCGTTTCGCCCGGGGCCACGACGATTTTCGGGTTGGAGCTCTGACCGTTTCTCGTCGGAAGGTTTGCTTCGCAGGTGCCGGCGTAAACTGTGTATTCGGTAGTAGAGGGAAATGGGAAGATGTCGTTGGGCGTCGAGGATTCTATGGTCGGCTTGTACGTTTCGAGTGTGGCGGGTTCAGGAAGTGTTTCGTAGTGGGCCATCCCTGTGTTGAAGTACACAATCGAGTCGCCTTCCAATTTGCCAGTCCCCGCGGCTTCCTTGAAGCCGACCTGGAGCTTGCCCGCCAACCCGAGGTTGTAGCCCTCCTTGGAAGTCGTCTCAGCTGGAAGGTAAACCGCTTTTGTCACGCTTTTGTCAGATTCGGTGTTTGCATAACCATTCGGGTCCACATAGCCTGTCTTGCTGACGTTGATCGTGTATTCGCCCGGTGGCAACGCGAGGATCGCGCACCCGTTCAAAGAGGTTTCGAGTTCGTGCACACTGCTCGATGGCGCGGGACCTTTGGCGACGACTTTGGCACCTGCAAGTGGCGCGCCGACGTCTTCGACCCGGACGATCAACGCGGAGTCGGCGGGCGGGCTTATGACGCCCGTCTCCGTCACGGCTCCGTGAGGCCCCATCGACGGCCATGTGACCGTCGAGATCGTCTTCAGGTAGTCGGCGGTCGGCACGCTCGAGGTGCAGCTCGCGGTGCTGGTCTCATCGGCGATGTATTTGGCGGTCGTCGTGATCGTGTAGGTGGTCGCTCCGACGGTCACGTTTTCTTTGCGTTCCAGTTCGGTGAGTTTCTTGATCGGTTCGCTGCGCAGCCGCTCCTCGTCCTGCTGGGCCAGCCCATCGGCTTGTGAGCGAGCTCGGCTGTTCGCCGTGGCGCGATTGGTGCTGTCGAGCCCGAACAGCACGGCGATCACGACGAGCGAGATCAGAGCTGCGCTGATCACCACCTCGATCAGCGTGTCGCCGCTATCGGAGCCCAGTGGCGGCAGCCGTCTTGGCGCAGGAGTCGGCGTGCGTGCCGAGAGGTCTCCGGGCGAGCGCAGGAAAACCCTCGACGCCGAGCGCCGGTGGCTTTGCTTTGGCCGAAAGGGGTTTGTGCGGATCATCACGAGTGCCGAATACTTGTCCTCGATACGCGTTTCGGCACGCGCGCGGTGCTGCTTTAGCGCTGACGGCCTCAGCGCACATGCATTTGCGCCACCCACCTGGCGTTCGACCGCTCCGTCGTGTAATTTCAAAATGTGGCGAATTCACAACAGGAGAGTCCTTCCCCACACCCGGATCTGCTCGCTGCGGTCGTTTTGCACACGCTCGTAAGCGAAGCTCGCGACGGTATGCACCTTGCCGAGATTGCCATTGCCTGCGAGCGAGACCCCGACGAGCCAGACGACCTGGAAGAGATCGAGGCGGCCCTGCGGCTGCTGCTCGAGGACGGTTTGGCGGAACGCGAGCCCGATCCACCGCGCAAGCGCGACAGCACGGTTGAACCCGACGCCGGCCCGGCGTCAGACACGCACCTCCAAACGCTCTACCGACCGACGCACGCGGCGGTCCGCGCGAACGAGTTGAGCTTCTAGCGCAAGCTCAACGCACGCCGTCGAGCAACGCCACCGGGCTCAACTGGAGCGCGCGCGCTAGCTTCAGGAGCGTGCGCAGGTTCGGTTCCCGACCACCGCGCTCGTATACGCTGATCGCCGCCCGGTCGACTTCGGCCTCATAGGCGAGCGCCTCTTGCGAAAACGAAGCTTCCTTGCGCGCGGCACGCAGG
>NZ_JBAUSA010000367.1:0-2329 GCF_049581465.1 Caballeronia sp.
TCCTCCTTGCGGGCATCGGAACTGAAGCCCACTGCCTTCCCACCCTCCGCTTCGATCTGCTTGACCAGCGGCTCAAGCTTGTCGGCCTGCCGCCGCACGACGCAAGCGACCATGCCTTCACGCGCAAAACGCCGCGCGATCGCTCCCCCGGTCGCGTCCCCTGCCCCGATCACCAGCGCGACGGGACGCGCTTCCTGATTGCCATTCGTCATGATCCCCTCCTTTACCTAACGATGGTTTATTTATACATCGTCGAAATAAAAAAGATAGTCGTGCTTTTTTGAGTAAATCCGGTTTAACCGCCCATTAATGATTGATCGTTTAGTAAACGAGGATCATGTTATGGTCTTGATATTGTCAACGAGGGATTATCCGGAGTCGATGTATGCGTTACTCAACTACCCACAAGCAAGAAACCCGCGAGAAGCTGATGAGCAGCAGCAGGGCCATTGCGAAGCAAGGCGGCTTCGAGTCAACCGGTGTTGACGCGCTGATGGCGTCGATCGGCCTGACCGGCGGCGCGTTCTACAGCCATTTCCCCTCCAAACAAGCGTTGTTCGAGGCGCTGATCGAAGAAGAGGTAGACAACAGTGCCAAGATGCTGGCGGGCAATGAAGACTCGTCGAGCGATCATGTGGCCAAGTGCCTGCGAAGCTATCTGAGCACGTCTCACGCGCTCCACCCGGAAGTGGGCTGCGTGCTTCCGACACTCGGCGCGGAGATCGCGCGCGCGACGCCTCAAGTGCGCGAGACGGTGGAGCAAGCACTTAAAGTTACCCAGAAGAGCTGGAGTCAACGCACAGGCGATTCCGACGCGGCGTGGGCACTGATCGCCCAATGCGTCGGCGCGCTGGTACTCGCGCGTGCAGTTGAGAGTGAGCGGACCCGCAAGGAGATTCTTGCTGCAAGTCGGCGCTTCCTGGGCAAGACACTTGCCATGGACTCGCTGAAATAAGCGGTCTCTCACAAGGGCCGGCAAACTACGCCGGCGAACTGTTATGACCCCGCCTTCATTCAGGAACGGGCAGACTGGTGTCTGGTTTGCCGGCGACGCAATACGAGCCAGTCGACGCCGTCGTCGATATCATTCTGCATCGCGCGACCCCATTGCCCGAAACTGGCTTCCGCACTTAGTCAGCGCACTTAGTCAGCGCATTTTCCTAACATCCTTAGCGGAGACCGCATCGCGGTAGCTGTTCCCAAAATGGGTCCGGGTGTAGTTGACGACCATCGCGATTTGCTCGTCACTCATATAGTCGGCAAAACCCGGCATGCCGTCGCGTCCATGCAGTACGTTGAAGATCGGATAGGCCGCTGAGGCGAGCCGGGGATTGTTAGCCAGCGGCGGGTAGTGGCCGGCACCGCTCGCCCCCTCACCATGAGCCATGTGACACGCCTGGCAACTCGCGCGGTAAAGGCTTTCACCGTCCTGCTCCTCGAACGCGCCACCGCTAGAAAATGTTGTTTCGGCTTTTGGCTCCGCCTTCGGCTCGGCTACGCACACCATGGACGAGATAACAAAAAACCAGACTGACGCAGCCTTGCGCGTCCGGCCGAAACTCTCAGCACGTTTCGAGTGCCGGTGAACTCCCTCTGCTGTCATACCTTCGCCCTGATTTGCGCATGCAACCGGGTGATTGCATCAAGAGAGGACAATACGGCACCCTCCTGCCACGCAGGGATATACGAGGCGTGCTCGCCAGCCAATACAATGCGACCGTCGATCTGACACAGATTCTTGTAGTGTCGCTCACGCGATTCGTGAGTCCATGCGCCGAAACAACCATTGGTGAAAGGCACGCGGCTCCAGTTGACTGCAATGCCCGACTCGAATTCTCGCGGATATTGCGGGTGAATCTGCGCGCCTTGCTCCACCGCTATCTGAACCCGTTGCTGCGGCGGCAGCGAGCCGAGTTCGTAAGCATTCGGCCCCCACACGTACGCGCCAAGCAGCACACCTTTGCCGGCGCCACCATAATCGCTCGCCGGATAACCGATCGTCGATATCGGCAGATCAGTATAAGTAATGCCACCGTAAATGTGTTCGTCTTGCTCCCAGAAGCGCCGCTTGAATTGAAGGCCCACCTTCACCGACGTTTCATAGGGCACGGCATCGATGGCGTCTTGCATGGGCTGGCTGACGGCGACATCGATTTCGCTCAGTATTGACAACGGAATCGTGCAGACCAGCCAGTTTGCCTGCACCATTTGCGGATCGCCCTTGCCGTTTGCGTCGACGTAAGTCACCGTCACGCCGCGTTCGCTCTGGTCTATCTTCGTGACCTTCGCGTTCAACTGCACGAGATCCGCGACCTCACGGTAGATAGCC
>NZ_JBAUSA010000368.1:0-2480 GCF_049581465.1 Caballeronia sp.
ATAGAACGAAGGACTCCGGTGCCATGAGGACGTCTTCCGTTGATGGTCCGAGCGGGACGAAGAGCACGATTACGGTCCACCAGATCGAGTCGATCGCCAACGCGCTGGCGCGTCGCGAATAAGAGGCATATCGCATCGGATGCTTTTTATCAGACAGGCTTAAATCGTGAAAGTGCAGGCCGTTCACCCACTGACTTCAGCCATGGCGGGTCGCTTTTTAGTGGAAATCGCCGCCCATGATACGCCTTCGAATTTCGGCTTCGCATCGTTGCGGTGAGGCCGATTGAACTGCTGTTTGTATCGGCACCCATCTTGTTCCAGCGAGGGAGCGGCATCAGTCCGGCAGCTATGAATCCCCGCGACTCAGCGCCCAGGACGGTACTTCGGCGAAGGGCAAAGCCATAGGCACAGCGCTAGAAATTTTTCGCAATTCTTCAGATTATTCTACGTTGATAAACCATTGCAAACAGTGGGTTTGTAGCCTAAAGTTAATGTGCTTTCTCAGGTTGTGACGTTGCATTGTCAGCGACGTCTGTTGTAGAGGCAGATCATGTCCAAACTTCGTCACTCGCCACTTCGCCACGAGGTCAGCAGGTGGTTTGGCGCCGACAGTGGGGCTCACGTGTCGCACTTCGGCCGCGTCTATCCTGGCGCCTGTCGCTACGTCTGTGTTCGCGCCCCCCTCATGGCGGGGTTCTTTTCGCTGATATTTTTTCATCACGGACGCAAGGATTGGCGTATCTATCCGCCGTTCGGTATCGGGCCAAGCATCGTGTACTCGTCAGCGCAAGCTGTCACCACGGGCTTCAAAGCATTCCGCGCGTAGAAACACGAGTGATTTAGCAGGAGACGAGGATGATGCTTGAAGTGGTCGGTGCGTTCGATTCATTTAGCAAGTTAAGCGAAGCGCTCGAGGAGTTGTGCACGGAAGGCATTGCTCCCGACAGAGTCCGGGTTGCAGCTGCTTGTGCGCCGCCGAGCACCGGGTTGGCAAAAACACTCGGCGGCCCGAGCGCAGCGACGCACTGGAGATGCGCTGAATATGCGGGTCACGGTGAGCACCTGGGCGTCGTGGAATTCCACGACTTCCTATTTGAAACGACCGACTCGATCTGCGACCAAGCGGCTGCCTATACCTCTGGAAGCATTGAAGACAACGATCACGCGACCCTCACGGTTTGCGTCAACGACAACGTCGAGTTACACGCCGTCTGCAGCATCTTCTCGCGACTCGGCACGGTCGATATAGACGCAGCGAAGTTCGCAGCGTAGGGCGATTAGTCGGCTGCGGCGGCTCCCCTTCGCCGCGATTGGCTAACCATTTGAATTTATTGGTTCGATGTCATCCAATCATTTGCGGCGCTCAAACAGGTGAGACCGCGCGCCGGGAAGCCCGCAGTCCTAAGGCCGCAGTAGTGCTCGGCAGGTAGTTCCTCTCCGTCCGCGGCCCTCGCCCTCAGTAGAAAACTTCGCACCCTCTCCACATTCACATCATTCATCACGACCGCGCTCCACTGCGCCGCGGGTGCCTCCCGCCTGCTGGATAAGCAGGGGCGCCTCCGCGCTATTTTATTGGCTAACCAGTATACGGGTATCCATCAAAATTTGAAGGATTGGTTTACTAATTGGTCCAATTTGGTTTATAAGTTTAGAAGCGCAATTTTCTGGAGAACGACATGCCTGCTCTTGATTCACCCAGCGTCCAGCCCGCTTTGCACGTTTCGGCCATCCGCATCCGCTATGTGAAAGCGCCGATGCGTTTCCCGTTAGGCACCAGCGCGGCCGCCATGACGGCCGCGCCGCTGCTGTTGGTTGACCTGGAAACCAGGGAAGGCGTCGTGGGTCACGCCTACCTTTTCTGCTATCGCGACAGCGGTGCCAAGGCCATCGCCGAGGTCATGCAGGAAGCTGCGGGACTCATCGCCGGCATGTCGGTGACGCCCGCGAAGATAGCGGCGTTCCTTGCACGCCGATACGCGTTGCTCGGCGTCACAGGCGTCGTGCGCATGGCATTGGCCGCCATCGATATTGCGCTGTGGGACGCGCTGGCGATCGCCGCGAATATGCCTCTCGCCATGTTCCTGGGTGGCAGCCTGGACCCGGTTCGTGCCTATAACAGCGACGGCCTTGGATTGATGCCTGCGGCGCAGGCCGCGGACGAAGCCGTGAAACTGCTCGAACCCGGATTCAATGCGGTGAAACTGCGCCTCGGTCACGCCGACCGCCGCGAGGATGTGCAAGTCGCGAGAGCCGTTCGCGCGGCCATCGGCGAGTCCGTTGAAGTGATGGTGGACTACAACCAGGCGCTGACGGTCTCCGATGCCATCCAACGCGGACTCGACCTCAAGGACTTGAACATCTACTGGCTGGAAGAACAAATTCGCCACAACGATCTGCAAGGGTACGCGGCCATCGCCCGCGAACTCGTTACCCCGGTCCAGATCGGCGAAAACCTCGACGGCCCCGAAGCGGTCCAGGAC
>NZ_JBAUSA010000369.1:0-3848 GCF_049581465.1 Caballeronia sp.
TACCTGACGGACCTCTGGAAGAACGACCGGAGCGAGTACGAGCGCGCGATTGCTACAGCAGGCGGACCAAGTGAAATGAATAAGCCGCTATCAGAAGAGGAAGCCGCGTACTGGGATGCGTGGCTAAATCCGCCGACGCTATCTCCGGGTCTGTTGAAGCTGTTCGACAAGTACGTGCATGATTCACGCGCCGGGTTCCTGCGCATCGACAGCAGCGGTTATTTTAGGCCGCGTCAGATCATCGAGCCGTCCAGCCTGCCAAAATTGCCAGGAACGCAGAAGCGGTCCGCTGAGATTGCGCAGGGAGCCGCGACTCAAATGGGAGATATCAATGTTTCTGCCTAAAGCGCTCCAAAAAGAAACTCGTGTTCTTGAATCCAGACGGCATGCGCCAGCGCGCGCAGCACGCCGTCCCGTTATATCAAGGAAAAACTCAAGCGGTCACTTCGCTCGCGGGCTTGGTGGCTGTATGCAGGTCAAGGCTCGATGGCTTGTACTCTTTCAGGACTTCGCGGGCGCGCTCCAATTCCTCGGCAGGGCCATGCGCCATGACGAGAAATCCGTCGGCCTGAACCGCAGTCTCGTAATGGACGGCGTGGTCCTTGGGAACGCCTGCGTTAAAGAGCGCTGCAACCAGCGCGCTGACGCCGCCCACGACAACCGCGCCTTCAATGGCGGAGACCACGATTGACGCGAAGTAACCCGCCACGACGACCGGACCGACCACCGGGAGCGTCAGGACAACGCCGCCGAAGAGGATGCCCCACAGTGCGCCCCAGAACGCACCGTATTTACCCCACAGCTTCATACGGTCGCCGGTGTTGTAAACGCCGACGATTTTCTCTTCGGTGTGATAGCCCTTGCCGATCACGCTGAAATGCTTCATGTCGAAGCCATTTTCAATGAGCTTGCGCACCGCGCTGTCAGCCCCGCTGTGGTCGTTAAAGGTGGCAATCAGAACGTCGTTTCCAGTCATTTGCTTCTCCGTTGAACAAGGGTGCCTGCGTGGATACTGGGCTTTCCCGTTTTCGACTTGTTGATTCAAGTCAATCCAGTTCATTTGATGCGGAGTGTTGACGTTCAGCGGCAGGGCGGTGTTCGGGGTCATGGTTCTGCTGGCGAGAGGGTTTTACGGCCGCCTCACACGACCGCTAGCAGAACCGTCACCTCTACCCGATCCCTACGCATGTGGCTCGTCGTCGGCCCGCCCAGGGACCAGCAATACCGGGCAATGCGCCATGCGAACGAAGCGCTCCGCGACACTCCCGAGTACCAGCCGCTGAAACCCTCGGCGACCGTGCGTGCCCATCACGACCAGATCCGCCTTCATTGCGTCCGCCGCGATCAGGATGCGCTTCGCGATACTGTCGAAGGTTAAATCGACTTCGTCGATCTGAGCGGCGCCGCTCACATTTCGAAGATGCATCTTCGCGAGCGCCTCGTCGGTGACGCGCTTGCCTTCCTCGAGCATCGCGTTGCGCAGAACCGACGGATCGTAGCCGGGCACGTCGTACGACATTGCCGGATTGTCGACGACGTAGAGCGGATGCAATTCCGCGTTGTTGTCCTCGGCAGCCTGCAGAGCTGTCTCAAGTGCCAGCTCGGACGTTTCGCTGCCGTCGATTGCGACGAGTATGTGCTTGTACATGGTGAACTGACCTCGGGTGGACTTTGTAAAACGGCTGACTTGCTAGGTGTTCATGCCGGCCGCGGCCGATGCCTCGTTCGTCGAGGCGCGGCGGCTACCAGCGTCACCGACGACAACTCTACAATCTCCGAGGTGATCTCGTCCTGCCTCAGACGGCGCGACTCCCCGATCAACTTGTCGAGCGTGTCGTGGACGTTGGCGCGGGCAGCGATCATCGCGCGCATGCGAGCCGCGTTTTCGGCGGCGAACGACAGCATGATCGCCTCGCACAACTGGGCGTAGATGTATTCCTCCGCAAGCTTGGCAAGCAGTCTGTGCGGCGAGAGCGTGACAAGCGGCGGATTGGCGCGGATCGCCTGTTTGAAGCGCTTGAAATCGAAGGGCCATAGAGCGCTTTCAACCACTTCGATCGTCTCCGACGGATTCGGTACGGCGTGGAGCAGCGTCACCCGTGTTGCGCGACCCGCGTTCAACCGCTCATACAGGACACCGGTGATGCGGTCGGCAAGAGCTGTGACTTCATCGGCGTGCGCGACCATCGGTGCCGACCAGCCGATCGTCAGGCCATGTTCGGCTGCAACGGCCAAACCGCGGTCGCCGAGCAGAAAATACTCTGCTAAACGAAATGAAGGGCGCTGTGTCGCGGTCTCGACCACGTGTTCGTTGAAGGTGCCGACGAACCCCTGCTCCGCGCACAGAATGATAACCACCTCCGCATCGGGCGCGGCGTTCGCTTGCGTGCCCGCTTCATCGCGCTGTTCGAGCCGCAGAGCATCGGCAATGGCGGTCCCGACTATGTTCGCGCACGCGCGGATTGCATCGATGCGGCTCTGCGCTTCACGAGAGCGGGCCGCAGCGATACCGCGCATGGCGCTCACCACCGATTCGAGTTCATGCACGCTCGAGATGCGGCCCTGAACTTCGCTTAGCTTGTTGCTCATGGCGCGCTCGACTGGGTTGAAGGTGCGGCCGACGCCGACGCTACCTCCACCTTCTCCGCTTGAAACGCCTGAGCGAGCTCGCGCACGGCGCCCACAAGCGTAGCCAGAGAGGCAGGGTCCAGCTTGCCGCTGTCCTTCAATATAGCCGCCGCATTGCCGCCGTGTGCATCGAGGTGCGCGGCGAGGCGTGCGCGCAGCGCGGGAATGTTGTCGACGGGGATGCTGTCGAACACGCCTTCGGCAAGAGCGGCCAGGAGCGCGACTTCGTCCACCGGCCTGAGCGGCGTAAAGCGCGGCTGCGTGATCAGCGCACGAATGTGCTCCCCGCGCACCACCTGCGCTTTCACCCGCGCGTCCGTCAGGCCGCCGAAGCGCGAGAACATCTCAAGCTCCAGGAACTGCGAATAGTCGAGGCGCAAACGTCCCGACACGTTTCGCAAGGCCGGCATCTGCGCCTTGCCACCAACGCGGCTGACGCTCAGGCCAACATCTATCGCGGGGCGCTGGTTGGCCGCGAACAAGCCCGTATCCAGCACGATCTGGCCATCGGTGATCGAGATGAGGTTTGTCGGGATATAGGCGGACAGGTTGCCGGCGTCGGTCTCGGCAATCGGCAGCGCGGTCAATGACCCGCCGCCGCGCTCTGGTGAAAGCTTCGCGGCCCTTTCGAGAAGACGCGCGTGCAGATAGAAAATATCCCCGGGATAAGCCTCGCGTCCTGGCGGCTCGCGGGTGAGCAAGGCCAGTTCGCGGTGTGTCGCTGCGTGTTTGGTCAGATCGTCGATCACGACAAGCGCATGCTGGCCACGGTCACGAAAATATTCGGCAATTGTCATTGCGCTGAAGGGCGCGATCCATTGCAGCCCCGCCGATGCCGCGCCCGAAGCGAATATGAACACGCAACGCTCAGGGGCACCGTGTTCACGAACCGCCGCGATCACGCGCTCGACTGCCGACGCGCGCTGGCCAATCGCGACGTACACGCAAATTACATCGGTATCCTTCTGATTGACGATCGTATCGATAGCAATCGACGTCTTGCCCGTCGCCCGATCGCCGATGATCAACTCGCGCTGTCCGCGCCCGATCGCGAAAAGGGCATCGATCAGCAAAATGCCGGTCGCGATAGGTTGCGCGACCAGATCGCGCTCGATGATGCTGGGCGCGGGTCTCTCGATGGGCATCCGCGCTTCGGCTTTCACCGGCTCTGCGCCATCGAGCGGCCGGCCGAGCGGGTCGACGACACGCCCGAGCAAGCC
>NZ_JBAUSA010000370.1:0-2583 GCF_049581465.1 Caballeronia sp.
GTTCAAAACGCGTTTCTTTGCTTCGTTTCTTTTCGCGTTTGAAAAGAAATGAAGTCCCGCCCCGGATAGGGGCTAACAGAAATAAGCAAGAAAATCCGACTTATGCAGAACGACCACGCGAGCAGAAGGACTCAACGCTCTCCCCACACTCTCCGCGAGCAGCACCCCATGGAACGTTTTGTGCATAGCGGAACGTTACCGCACATTACAAGATAAGGATGCGAGTGCAAAATCGTTCGATGCTTCCTACCAACAGTGGGTCGCGATGTTCAAGTCGTGAATCAGCTTTTCCCTGTGTAGCAATGTCGGTGCCGAACTGCCGAACTCATACTTGATCGCTGCCCATGCTCCTAGATGAGGCTTCCGCGCTGACCAACGCAGGATCGTTGCTTTCGTCGAATGACGAGATAGTGGCGTCGTACGATCTCGAGGTTTCCAATGCACCGGCCGTGGGTTACCGCGCGCTTGGATTGTCGAATGGCATTTGCAATGCCGCTATAGCGGCATTCAATCCGGACTTCGCCTCGCGCTCGCGTGTACATGTGATTAATGGCATGGGTGTGACACTCGGCGATTCAATCATCGGGCTGACCGCACTTTACGCGATCAGCGCGCAATTCCCGCAATTGCGCTTTACGATTTACAGGCCGCGTCATGCGCCTCACTATGTGAGACACCTATACGAGCTTGCAGCACCGCTCTTCGGAGATATCGTCGATTTACCCATCAAGCTCGATGCGCTTCCGCAACACGAATTGCGGGTGGATATCGGGAATCATTTGTTCTGGCCAGAGTTCACGACGCGGGCCATGATCGATTTTTTTATCGATGCAATGGGCATGCGTGCGGAAGAAATATCCGCAGCTTACAAACGTAATCTGTGGCTGCAGCAGCTTAGGGTGCCAGAACCGCGAGGGGAGCAGGGTGAATACGTCTTGCTATGCCCACTTGCCAGTACGCCAGTGCGCAGCATCCCGGCTTCGCTCCATTCAACGATCGTTGAAGCGCTGTGGCAACGCTTCGGGCTACCCGTCGCGGGCGTCGGCGCAATCGATCATCCGCAGTACATCGACATCTCCGCCCGTTCGGTGGATATCGCCGATTTCATCGGCTTCATCAAGCACGCGCGTCATTTGGTGGCGCCAGATACGGCGGCTATTCATATAGCCGCGGGCTTCAATATCCCGACCACCGCGTTCTTCACGACGATTGCGCCGCAATTGCGGGTACGCGACTATCCGTACTGTAAAGCGGTCCACCTCGACGTCCCTGCGCTCGATGGTATGCATGCAAGCAGTCGCCAGTCAGACGTCCAGGCAATCGAGCATGCGTATTACGCATTAAAGATAGATGCCAATATTTTTGATTTCACTTAAGATCCATTCAAAGATCATACGAATAGAATCGCAAAGCTGGATACATCGCGATCGGAATAAATTGCTGAATTTGTAACAAATAAATTATTGCAAAAAAATCTAAACATCTAATGGTTTGTCATATTGGGGCTAACCATACGAATGGTATGCTTCGTGCAATCATTTCTTCATACGCTAGCGCTATGCTGAATTTTGTACCGGTTTGGATCCAATCCTGCACCACCTAGCAGATTGCACAAAGTATGTACGCACTAATTTGTTATTTTTCGCAAACGTTTGCGCATAGATTTGGTTTCTGTGGTCCAGCCATTTTTGCAGGTAAAAATAACCTGCTGCACACGGTTCAACATTCGTGGCGCAGTCCGATTGCGGGGGAGCAACGCATAATGTTTTTCGACGAACTCAGTAATGACGAGTGGGCGCTGGTTGCAGCGCTCGTAGCCGAAGGCGAAATCCGTGAGCATCGGCGGGGACGGCCTCGCGCGCATCCGCGCACCATTGTGAATGCGGTGCTGTGGATTCTCACTACGGGTGAGACCTGGTCAAAGCTGCCCGGTCACTATCCGACCGTTCCGACTTGCCGGCGCCGCTTCAATGACTGGCAAATGAACGGCACGCTGATCGAGATGGTGACTCGGCTGGCCGCGCGAGGCCGGTCGTTCGCGATTTTGCCGACGGCGCCCGCCGAAGTGCCGGTGCGTCCGGTCCAGCCCGTCTATGAATGCGACCGGTTGCGCGGTGTGTTCTGGCAAAACCCTGAATCATGGGGCGGGGCGAGCGCCGTGGGCGCGAGC
Source organism: Caballeronia sp. (assembly GCF_049581465.1). GTDB lineage: Bacteria > Pseudomonadota > Gammaproteobacteria > Burkholderiales > Burkholderiaceae > Caballeronia. Next base: position 2,171 of record NZ_JBAUSA010000370.1, read on the forward strand.
GGGGCTGACCTGCCGTTTTCGGCTGGGCCGCGTCGCATTGCGGAGGCCCGGGATGTTGCGCGCGCTAATGCGCCTGTGCCGTTGTCGGCTACGCGTACAGCGATGAGCCCGCACGCCGCTCATGCGCATGCTCATGGCCATGGTAATTCTCATTCTTACGGCCGCTCGCGTTTGCATGGGCAAGTACCCGAGACTACGCCAATGGCCTTCGAGCCCGCGTGCGTTCCGGTGCATGACGGTCACGGCTACACCATCTACGCCATTTCGCGTCCGGTCGCGGGCGGGATGTTCCGGGGCTGGGCGGAGATCGTGAAGGACGGAAAGCGGGTGGAGCGTTCGGGGTTGATTGGTCCGCGTTATGGCCAAGCCGACGAGGCCGCCACGTATGCGCTGGAATGGTCGCGGCGATGGAT
>NZ_JBAUSA010000371.1:0-2316 GCF_049581465.1 Caballeronia sp.
GTTTCTGCCTACACCGTCACAACGATTTTCCCGAACTGGCCGTTGTTCTCCAGATAGCGGTGAACTTCAACCATGTCGTCGAACCTGAACGTACGATCGATGACCGGCTTGAGCGCACCCACCTCGAGGCCCTTGAGGACGTATTCCACGGCAGCCTTCCTGCGGGTCTCGTCGCCGCTCGTCAGCCAGATGTTGTGCGCCTTGATGGTCGGCATCTTGCCGATCATCTCCAGCACCGGCAGCGGGGTAACCTCTTCGCTGAGCGCGCCGTAGATGTACACGATGCCCTGGAAGGCCAACGCAGAAATCAGCTTCGGAAAGTTCGGGCCGCCGACCGGATCGAAGGCGACGCGCGCACCCTTGCCATCGGTGATTCGCATCACTTCCTGCACCAGGTCGACCTCATCCGTGGCGATCACGTGCGCGGCGCCTGCTTCGAGCAACTGCTTTTTCTTCTCCGACGTGCGCGTCAACGCGATCGAAGTTGCGCCCGCGTAGTGGGTGATCTGAATCGCCGCGAGTCCAACGCTGCTGGAAGCCGCTGGAATGATGACGAAATCGCCCTGGGTCACCTTGGCATCTTCGACGAGCGCGCCGTACGCGGTCACGAACATCATCCAGATCGACGCCGCCTCGGCAAACGATAGCGACTTCGGATGCTTCACGACGGCGTAGTCCGGCGCGATGATGACCTCGCCATACGTGAAGTATTGATTCATCGAGAAGGACGGGATCGTGTTGACCTCGTCACCCACCGCGATACCGGTGACGTCCGGGCCCACGGCGTCGACAATGCCTGCTGCCTCGTATCCCAGACCCGCCGGAAACTTGACGGGTTCAATGTAATCATCGAGGCGCCACATTGACTCGGCGCGGTTGATGCCGATCGCCTTGACCTTGATGCGAACCTCATGCAGACCGGGGGCGGGAACCTGCGTCTCGATGAACTCGAGGACTTCCGGTCCCCCGGCTTTTGCGAACTTGATAGTGCGTGACATTTGAGCCTCTTGGGTTGTAAAAATTAGATAAGGAGTACTTTGATTCAGGCCGTCTCGGCGGCTTCGAGAGCGGGGAAGTCAGTGTAGCCCTTTTCGTCGCCACCCCAGAACGCGGAGCGGATATAGGGCGTGAGTGGGAGCTTGTGCTTCAGGCGGTACGGCAGGTCGGGGTTCGACGAGAAATGGCGGCCGAATGCGACGAGGTCTGCATCGCCGGACGCAACGATCGCTTCGGCGCTGTCGCCGTCGAAACCGCCTGCAGCAATGATTGGGCCCGTGAAGTGCGGACGCAGATAGCTGACAGCGACGGGATCGTGGCCTTCGTGCAGCGTCTCGTCACCCTTGATACGTGGCTCGATCACGTGGAGGTAGGCGATCTTGTACTCGTCGAGCACTTTCGCGACGTAACTGAAGGTGGCCTCCGGGTTGCTATCGGAGATGCCGCCCCATTCGCCTGACGGCGAGATGCGCACGCCAACCCGATCGGCGCCCCACACCGAGATCAGGGCCTCGACGGCTTCGCGCAGGAAGCGGACGCGGTTCTCGATCGGGCCGCCGTAGGCGTCCGTGCGCTTGTTGGTGCCGTCCTGGATGAACTGGTCGACCAGATAGCCGTTTGCGCCGTGAAGTTCGACGCCGTCGAAGCCCGCGTCGAACGCGCGTTGAGCCGCGACGCGGAACTCCTCGATGATGGCCGGGATTTCCTTGACGTCGAGCGCCCGGTGCGGCGAAGCGGGGACAAAGCCGTCCTTGGTCACCGCGACGCCTTCGAACGGGACGACGGAGGGCGCTACCGGATCGACGCCGCCCGTCATTTCAACGTGGCTTTGACGGCCGCCGTGAATGAGCTGCATGAAGGCACGGCCGCCCTTGGCGTGAACGGCATTGGCAATGGCCTTCCAGCCTTCCATTTGTCCGTCGTGATAGAAGCTTGCTGCGCCCAGGTAGGAGCGCGCGGGGATCGAGATGCTGACGCCTTCGATGATTTCGAGGCCGCCTTGCGATGCACGCTGGCCGTAGAAGTCCGCCATCATCGGGCTCGGGATGTCGCCCGGCTGGATGGTGCGCAGGCGGGTCATCGGCGCCAGGGCGACGCGATGCGAGAGGGTATAAGCGCCGACCTTCTTCGGGGTGAACAAGTGAGCCATGATCTTTCCTTCGCTGGATGTTGAGTGCCGGGACGTTCGACCGGGAGCCGATTCGTTGATGGAGAATTTATCCATTCCGTCTCGCGCTGGGAACGAGCGGAATTGGATATGAGTCATTCCAAACGGGGATTAATATCGATGGTGGGCGGGATTCGACGGGGGCGGCTGGC
>NZ_JBAUSA010000372.1:0-3166 GCF_049581465.1 Caballeronia sp.
ATCGACGAGGGCTTGCTGCGTCAGTTCAGGCTTGAGTTCGCCCCACAACGCGATGCCCTCCAGCAACGTCCCCGACGTGTTCACGCGCGGCAAACCGTAGGACAGCGTGGCGTCCATATGAAAATGCGCATCGATGAAAGGCGCGGTCACGAGCGAACCAGCGGCGTCGATTTCAGTCGGCGCAGTTGCTTCAAGGCGCGGCTCGATCGCGACAAATCGCCCTCCTTCAATGCCCAAGTCCACCGGATCGCGAGATCGACTGAGGGCCGCGCGGCGAATAATCAAGTCCATGAGGTCGTCCTCCAAAATCTTCTGACTGGTGGGACGATTGTAGCGGGACAGAAAGGGACGGCGTGATGCCGGGTCGTTGGATTTTGATACGTTATCCGACCGGCCTACCGGTCCCTCGCCAACGCGCGCCGTCGACCGCCCCCTGCGATGTCAAATTTTGTGCGCCCTCAAACCGGTGTAGGCGATTGCAGGCTAGCATCGGACCTTGCCTTTGAAAGCAAGGTTAAAAACGCCACCACACCGGCACGGCCCAATTAGGAGTTCCCTATGAACGCACGCACCACATTCAACAGACTGCGAACCGTTGCAAGCTGTGCGTTGATTAGCTCCGCCCTGGTCGGAACGTTCCTGCTTTTCTGGCCCATTGCGACCTCATTCGATCTCCGTTCAATCGGCGCGGCGGTCGGTGGCGGTCTTGCTGCCATCAGAGTCTTCAACCTCGTCTAGTACGCGCTCGTTCTGGCTACGCCATGTTTCTCGGCCTCGAGTTCGACGGTGGATGGGTGGACGCCGGCACGGTCGGCGTGGCCGTATCCTGGTGCGGCACCAAATGCCGCAAGCGCCGAGTGCTTGCGCTCGCGTTGAACAATGGCGCGACCCTGTATCGAACCATCGTCAGCCCTGACTCGCGAAACGACTTTCTTGCCGGCGCCGCGATTTTTCCTTTTGTCCTTCTCTTTGCCTCGCCATTCTCAAGCCAGATCTTGGCCGGCCTTCTGAAGGCCAACAAGCTAACGCTTTGTATGGCGGGGCCGTCGCGCTGTTCAACGTATTCGGTGATTTTTGAGGTGCTCAGCGAGAGGCTCGCCGCCGCGCCAGGGATTAAAATGCGGGCTTCGATGTGATCTAGCCCATCCCCGCTCATCAAGCCCGAGACAAAATCAATGCGCATCGCCACCTGGAACGTCAACTCCCTCAAGGTCCGCCAGCAACACGTCATCGACTGGCTTGCATCGAGCGGTGCAGACGTGCTGTGCCTGCAGGAACTCAAACTCACCGACGACAAATTCCCCCGCGCCGAACTCGCAGCCGCGGGCTATAAAAGCTGGTTCGCCGGCCAGAAGACGTACAACGGCGTCGCCATTCTGGTTCGCGACACGCTCGCGGTCGATGAAACCACGGTCGTGCGCAACATCCCCGCTTTCGAAGACCCGCAGCAACGCGTTATCGCGGCGACCGTTGAAGGTGTGCGGATCGTCTCGGCCTACTTTCCAAACGGCCAGGCGCCGGGTACCGAGAAATTCGCCTACAAGTTGCGTTGGCTGGAAGCGCTTCGGGACTGGGTCGAAGGCGAGATGAAGATTTATCCGCAACTCGCCGTGCTCGGCGATTACAACATCGCGCCCGAAGATCGCGACGTGCATGATCCGAAGGCTTGGGAAGGTCAAAATCTCGTGTCGCCCGAGGAGCGTGCGCATTTTGTCGAACTCGTGCAACTCGGTCTCACCGATGCCTTCCGCAAGTTCGAGCAACCGGAAAAGCTTTTCACGTGGTGGGATTATCGAATGCTCGGCTTCCGGCGCAATGCGGGACTTCGCATCGATCACATTTTATTGTCGGCGCAACTCGCCGCACGCTGCACGGCGTGCGAGGTCGATAAAGTGCCGCGCAAGTGGGAGCAGCCGTCGGATCATGCCCCAGTGATCGCGACACTCAGTTGAAGTGAAAAGCGACGGCCGCGCACATCTGCACGCGGCCGCTTCAAACCATCACGCGTCGAGATGCAATTCCTGAATCTTGCGCGTGATTGTGTTCCTGCCAATACCCAGGCGCTCTGCCGCTTCTACTTTCCGGCCACGCGTAAAGTCGAGCGCTTCGCGGATCACGGCAGCTTCGAACCGCCGCGCGAGTTCATCCATGACGTCCGCTGTGTTTTCACGCAGCAAGCGAGCGACTTCCGTTCGCAAGCCGTTTTCCCAAACGCTCGCCGCCACACCAGCGGAAGAGCCGTGCGCAGCAGGCGAACCGCTTGACGCGCCCCCACCCGGCACGCCACCCGTGTCCGCCACCGACGACACCGTCAGCGACGTGCTTTCCCCGGCATATTCCTGTGTTGGCGTGAGATCCGGCGGCAGGTCCTTTTGCTCGATCGTCTGCGCCGGGGCCATCACCGTCAGCCAATTACACAGGTTTTCGAGTTGGCGGACATTACCGGGGAACGGCAGCGACGCCAGGAACCCCAGCGCATCTTCGGACACGCGCTTCGGTTCAACACCCAGATCCCTCGCGCTTTTCTGCAGGAAATGCCGGGTTAGCAAGGGGATGTCCTCGCTTCGCTCGCGCAAAGCGGGCAAGCGCAAACGAATCACGTTGAGCCGGTGATACAAGTCCTCGCGAAACAGTCCCTGACGCACACGCGATTCAAGGTTCTGATGGGTCGCGGCAATCACCCGCACGTTGGCCTTCAACGGGTTGTGCCCGCCTACGCGATAAAACTGCCCATCGGATAACACGCGCAACAGCCGCGTCTGCAAGTCGAACGGCATATCGCCGATTTCATCGAGGAACAGAGTGCCGTTTTCGGCTTGCTCGAAACGCCCTTGGCGCATGGCTTGTGCACCGGTGAACGCGCCGCGCTCGTGACCGAACAACTCGGACTCGAGCAAGTCCTTCGGAATCGCGGCCGTGTTCAACGCGATGAACGGGCCGTTCGCGCGCGGGCTATGGCGGTGCAGTGCCCGCGCGACAAGCTCCTTTCCGGTGCCTGATTCGCCCGTGATAAGCACGGTGGCAGCCGAGTGCGACAAGCGGCCGATGGCGCGAAACATGTCCTGCATCGCCGACGCCTGACCCAGCATTTCGGGCGTTTCCGTAACGCTGTTGTCGTACGCGGCTTCCCCTCGCATGCTTTCGTCGACGGCGCGCCGGATCAGTT
>NZ_JBAUSA010000373.1:0-5917 GCF_049581465.1 Caballeronia sp.
GTTTTGAAGAAGGGTGCACGGGGCAATGAGATGCCCCTGTGCACCTGAAAAGCTGGTAAAACGCCCGTAACGGAAGTTGCGGGCGTTTTTGCTTGAAGGGTCACCTGCGGCGTCGCCTGCACCTGCTGATCTCCCTGCTTTTTCACTGTGACATCACTGAAAAGCGCATGCCATCCACCGACACGATCCGGCCTCAGCGTGGCCACGCGCGGCGCAAGCTTCATGTTCTCGGCTCGCCGTATTTCCGCTATCGGCACGCGAAATTCCTGCATGGCATGAGGGTGACGCTGGCGTTCCTCGCGTCGATTGCGCTGACCTCGGGGATTCATATCCCGCACGGCGAATGGGCGACGGTGACGTTGATGGTCGTGATCGGTGGCTTGCAGCATTACGGCAACATCCGCAAGAAAGCGGCTGAACGCGCGCTCGGGACCATGCTGGGCGCGACGTTCGGCCTCTCGCTGATCCTGCTTCAGGAGCTCACGCGGTCGACCATGGCCACCTATGTGCTGATGGCGCTGATCGCGGGCGGATGCGCCTATTGCGCGATCGGCAAGGCAGGGTATATCGCGCTGCTGACCGCCATCACGATGGTGATCGTGGGGGGGCACGGCGACCTGCCTATCGATGTTGGGTTATGGCGCACGCTGACGGTCATGATCGGGATCGCAATCGCGCTTGCTTTTTCGTTCGTGCTGCCGCAATACGCGACGTATTCGTGGCGTTATCGGCTGGCAGACAATCTGCGCGAAAGCGCAGGCGTTTATTCAGCCGTTCTCGAAGGCCGGCCCATTCCCGCCGAAACCCTGACGAAGCGCTTCCTGACGATGAGCGCACGTCTGGTCGCGTTGCGTTCGCTGTTGCCGTCCGTGGCGAAGGAAATCGATGTGCCGGTTGCGCAACTCGAAGAGATCCAGCGTTTGCATCGGTCGATCCTGTCCGCGCTTGAAATGATGGCGACCGCGCTGTCGCCCGATGCCTCGGGGAATCCGCCAACGCCTGCCACCAGCGAATATTCCGACGAACGCGCTGTGCGCCATACGTTGCTCTTGATGGCGCGCGCATTGCGTTTTGGCCGCGTGGGATTGTTGCACGCGCCGACCGGTTCGCCTGAGGCGGCGGCGCGACTCAAGCACACCGCGACCGTGGCGCCCGGGCTCGCGCCTAATTTGCAAGGGCCGTACTGGCTCGCACAGCGGCTGGCCGAGCAGGTTGATCGACTGCGTCTGCGTTTGATCGACATCGAGCACAAATGGAATATCGAGGGCGCCCAGCCGTTTCATCGCTGAGCGCCGGCTGCCTGGCCGCGGCTTATAGATCGTCGTCGACGGCAACCATCCACGGCATGCCGAACTTGTCCGAGATCATGCCGAAACCGCGGGTCCAGAAAGTCGGTTGCCAGGGCATGCGGATCTCGCCGCCTTTGCTTAGTGCTGCGAACATTTTTTCGCCCGACGAAAAATCATCGGCGATGATTGAAACGCTGAAGCCCGAATACTTTTGCGGTGCCGCGTGAACGCCGTCGGACGCCATGATTACGCTCGATCCAATGCTGAAGGTCGCGTGCATCACCTTGTCCTGCCATTCGGGCGTTGCATTGGTGGCCTCGGGAGAATCCTTGAAACGCAGCAGGGACAGTGTTTCAGCGCCGATCGCTTCGGCGTAGAACGCGAGCGCTTCTTCGGTGCGGCCATTGAAGAACAGATAGGCTTCGAGACGCATGGGTGACTCCTTTCGTGGCTGACGGTTGTGGACAGGGGCATGAGGACAGCCTGGCCACCGGAGCCAAAAGTCTAGCTCAGGCATGCGTGCCGAAACGCTGGCGAACTGCATAAAAAAAGGCGTCGGCGCAATAGCGCCGACGCCCGTTTCCAGACGCGAAATACGACTGCGATATTACTTCAGCGACCCGATCAGTTTTTCGAGTTTGACGGCATCGGCCGCGAACGTGCGGATGCCTTCGGCCAGCTTTTCGGTCGCCATTGCGTCGTCGTTGACGAGGAAGCGGAAGTTCGATTCATCGACTTCGATCTTGTTGACTACGTCGTTAGCCACGGCTTCCGGCGAGAGCTTGCGTTCGACCTTGTCGTTGCTCTCGGCGAGCTTTTTCAGCAGGTCCGGGCTGATGGTAAGCAGGTCGCAACCGGCCAGTTCGGTGATCTGGCTGACGGTTCGGAAGCTCGCGCCCATCACTTCGGTCTTGTAGCCGAACTTCTTGAAGTACGCGTAGATCTTGCGCACCGACTGTACGCCCGGGTCGTTCGCGCCGCCCATCTTGACCTCGTCCCAGTCCGCGCCTGCCGACTTCTTGTACCAGTCGTAGATACGGCCGACAAACGGCGAGATCAGTTGCGCGCCCGCGTCCGCTGCGGCGGCTGCCTGGGCGGTCGAGAACAGCAGCGTCATGTTGCAGTGGATGCCATCCTTCTGCAGCGTTTCCATCGCGCGGATGCCTTCCCACGTGGACGCCAGCTTGATCAGGATGCGCTTGCGGTCGATGCCCGCGTCTTCATACAACTTGATGATTTCGCGGCCCTTCGCGATGGAACCTGGCGTGTTGAACGAGAGACGTGCGTCGACTTCCGTCGATACGCGGCCCGGGACGATCTTCAGGATTTCCAGGCCGAAAGCCACCAGCAAGTGGTCGATGATCTGCGCCATCGGCTTCGATGCGTTCGCCTTGACGGTCTTTTCGAGGATGGGCTTGTAGGCGTCGTTCTGAACGGCCTTCAGGATCAGTGACGGGTTTGTGGTTGCGTCTTGCGGCTTGAATTCGCCGAGTTGCTGGAAGTTGCCGGTGTCGGCTACGACGGTGGTGAATTGCTTGAGCTGGTCGAGAGCGGTTGTCATATCGAGTAGTCGGCGCGATGCCGTTATCAATGATGCGGAATGCCCGCGGTGAAAGGGGGTTGCGAGGCCGCTCTGGCTGGCCGCGCCCAAGCGACTAGGGCGGACGACCGGACGACCGAAACGGGTGAGCGACTCGCGCCAGCCACTATTCTAGTCCTGCTGGCCCATTTGGCGCAGGCTCGGACCTCGATAGCCGATCGGCAGCCCATTCGTGGCGGATCTGTCGCCAGTCCGTGGCCGATCGCTAGCCGATGCGACCGCTTGATTAGACGCCGATTGCGTGAAGATTTCGCGTCGACCGGCGGTGGCAGGGTCGGCCTACCGCCAGCGCGCGTTGAGCACGAATTGCGTGACGATGCCAGCGACCAGCCCCCAGAACGCCGAGCCAATGGATGCCAGCGTGAGGCCGGACGCTGTGACCATGAAGGTCACGAGGGCGGCTTCGCGTTGGCGCGCGTCGTGCATGGCGTTGGTGAGGCCGCTCATGATCGAGCCGAACAACGCCAACGCGGCGACTGACACCACCAGTGCCCGTGGTAGTGCGCTGAATAGCGCTGCGATAGTTGCACCGAATACGCCCGCGATCAGATAAAAAATGCCGCACCAGACTGCGGCCATATAGCGTTTGGCGTGATCCTCGTGCGCTTCGGGGCCGGTACAAATGGCGGCCGTGATGGCGGCGAGGTTGATGCCGTGCGAGCCGAACGGCGCGAGCACGAGCGAGGCGAGGCCGGTTGTCGTGATGAGCGGCGCGGAGGGTGTCGAGTAGCCGTCGGCGCGAAGAACGGCGATGCCGGGCACGTTTTGCGAGGCCATCGCGACCACGAAGAGTGGAATGCCGATACTGATCGCTGCGGCGAGCGAGAAGTGGGGCATGGTGAAGACGGGGTGAGCGAGCGCTACGTGGAACTGGCTGAAGTCGAGCAAGCCGAGCGCGCCTGCGGCGATCATGCCGATCACGAGTGTCATGAGGATGGCGTAGCGGGGCGCGAGCCGCTTCACGATGAGATAGGTGAAGAACATGGCGAGCACGAGAGCCGTTTGAAATTGGGCTGCTTTAAATATCTCGATACCGATTTCGAACAGGATACCGGCGAGCAGGGCGGAGGCGATGCCGGCTGGGATTTTGCGCATGAGCGTATCGAACCAGCCGGTGAGACCGACGATGGTCAGGAGCACGGCGCAGATGACGAATGCGCCGATGGCATCGGGATAGGCCACATTGGGTAATGACGTGACGAGGAGCGCTGCGCCGGGCGTCGACCAGGCGATGACGATGGGAGCGCGAAACCGGAGTGAGAGGCCGATTGTGCAGAGCGCCATGCCGATGGAGAGAGCCCAGATCCAGGAAGAGATTTGGGCATTGGAGAGATGGGCCGCGCGGCCGGCCTGGAACATGAGGACGAGGGAGCTGGTATAGCCCGTCATCATGGCGACGAAACCGGCGACGATGGAGGAGAGCGATGAGTCGGCGATTGGGTTGAGCCGGGAGGCGGGCGAATTCATGCGGTGCCTTGGAGGGACGAAGCAAAGGTGAAAATCGTACAAACAAAACCGGTGGAATGGCAGTGACAGTGAAGAAAAGAGTGACCGAGCCAATTGAAGAGTGGGACACGACATCGCACGGAGGGTAAACGCTATCGCTCGGATTCGTTTCGCGAAGACCGTGGGCCATATGGGGCATCCGGCAAATGTTCTGCAGGGCGTAAACGCGTGACTTAATGGCTGAGAAATCCATCCGGCTATGGGTAGCGTTCGGTAAAAAATTCACAATTCAGACTGCGATAAGACGCTTCTCATTCCAACCTACCGTTCATTACTATATTCTTTCATCAATATTGAAATGGCTTTCGTCATTATGCGATCTCACGAAGCAGTGCTAACAATAGGTGAAAAAATAATAGTGCTTGATCGAGTGAAGGAAGTCGAAAAACACGCAGCAGGCCCGCAGTATCTGACTGAATTTTCGTTGTATTTTGTGTCTACACAGAGTGCAGCGCAATGAAAGCAATCGTCGGCGTCATTTTAGTTACATCGATGAGTACTGCTTATGCTTATAGCCTGTCTAACCTCGCAAGTGACGCACTTCTGGCTGATGCTATGTTTCAGAGCGCAGAAGCCGGCTGGCGTGCGGGTATCGAAAAAGCGCCTCAGGGACGAGCTGGGCTTCTGCCACAAATCGGCGTTCAACAGGTGATGTTTCGCAATGGCATACGCGTCCCGGGACAAACCACGCCAGGATATTCAACCGTCGGTTTCACCCTTACGCTGAACCAGCCTCTTTTCAATTGGGCTGCCTGGGAGGCTTACCAGCAGGGCCAGCTCTTCGCAATGGATGCCGATTTGGCGTTGGCGGAAGCGAGGCAGGACGTACTGCTGCGCGTGTCGCAGGCCTATTTCGATGCACTTAACGCTCAGGACGATCTCGCGCTCGCGACTAACCACCGCAAGGCCGTTGCGGAACAGTTGGTGCTTGCACAGCGCCGCTTTGCGCTAGGTGATGCGACGATCGTGGACACCAACGAGGCACAAGCCGGTTTCGATACTGCTGCGGCAGATGAGATCGCTGCGCAAACCCGGCTCGACGTGAGCTACGCAACCCTTCAGAAGATTGTTGGTCACCGGGTAAGTAGCGTCAATGGATGGCGCGATGAAGTCAGCCTACCTCCAGTGGAACCGCCCGACGTGGAGCGGTGGGTAAGCACTGCGGCCACTTCAAGCTACGACGTGCGCAGAAAGATGATCGCAACGCAACTCGCGGGTCGCGAACGCAAAAAGGCGCGCGCTGGCGATTACCCAACGGTCGCGCTCGTCGGCAACGTCAATAACGGTAACGCAGCGTTTATCAATGGTCAGACGAACTTTTACACTGGTGCAAACCGCGGCAGTGCAGGCGCAATCGGTATTCAGATTTCGCTCCCGCTAACCGATGGCTTCATGACTCGAAGCAAGATTCGCGAAGCGCTCGCGCTGGAAGAAAAGGCTCGCGATGATCTGGACGAGGCGCAGCGCAACGCCGGACTCACGGCTCACGACGCTTATCTAGGAGTGACGCGAGGACTGGTGC
>NZ_JBAUSA010000374.1:0-4755 GCF_049581465.1 Caballeronia sp.
CCGCCGGCCCACGCATGCGGCGCGCCGTGGATCATCCAGAGTTCGACATCGACGCCATCAGGCGATGTCATACGCTCCACCGTGCTCGCGCGCTTACCGGCTTTGGCGCTTAGCGCGTCGTCGAATACGAGCGAATCGCCGGCGAAACCTCGCACCAGTTCCGCTGCGTTCGACGGATGCACGGTCTTGTCGGCGTCGCCATGGAAGACGATCATCGGCCGCTTGGGCGCCTGGAAGTTCTTGGCCTTCAATTTCCCGCCCCGCATGGCCGCTAGCGCGGATGGCAGGTCGTGCGCCGCACCCGCCGCCAGGCCCGAATGCACAGCCGCCGCTGCGTAGAGATCCGGGTACGCTCGCACCATGATCGCGGCCATCGCACCTCCCGCCGATAAACCCGCCACGTAGACACGTGCCGGATCGACAGCGTGTTTCGTCATGACATCGCGCGTGATTCCTGCGATTAACGACGGTTCACCACTATCGCGGCGCTGATCGGTGGTTTTGAACCAGTTCCAGCACTTCGACGCGTTCGCGTGCTGCGGCTGAACCGGATACGCGACGATAAATCCGCGCGCCTCCGCGAGTGCGTTCATTTGGGTGCCCGCCGCGAAGTCGTTGGCATCTTGCGTGCAACCGTGGAGCATCACGATTAGCGGCATCGGCCGCCCCGTGCTGACCGACGGCACGTAAAGCCTGTATTCGCGCTGCCCCGCCGCATTCGCGAAGGTGTGCGTAGTGAACTGCCCCGGATCTTGCGAGGGGGTGGGTTCGTGCGCAGGCTGTGCGGGTTGCGTCGCCGGCAGTTGCCCACCCAGTGCGCGCTGAATCGCAGCACTCGCTTCTTGCGGGCCGCGCGTGCGCAGCAGGTTCATTGCGTCATGCATCGAGTGCATGAATCCTTCATCGAGTTTCATTATTTTTCCCAGTTGTCTTTTCAAAAACTGCAAGCGATTAGCCATCAGCCGTGCTCCCTGGCTCCTGACGCCCTATTAGTGGATCCGACCCGCCAGTGCCGCTTTCACAGCCGGCGAGGCATGGAATGCGCCGAGCACGACGATCGATGCGATCGTGGCAAGCGCCAGGTCGGGGGTGACATCGGCGGCAATGCTCGCGAGTCCGAGCACCTGGATATCGAGCTGTTCGCCAGCAGCGCGCGCCGCTTCCAGGTCGCTTCTCGAAAAATGCTGCAGGCCGAGCACCAGCGCGCGCCTCGTGACGGATTCATTCACGACTTGCGCGTGCGTTGCGAGCTGATTGCGGATCGCCGTACGAATCAGGTCGGTGCGGTTCGAGTAAAACCCCTCTTCCACCAGTAAATCGATCTGACCCAAGTCGATGGGACCGAGATTGATCGTGATCTTCTCTGTTTCGCCGCCTTTCGGCCGTAGCAATTCAATTTGAGCTGTCATTTAAAAATCATCCAGTTACCATCCAATGAGATGGTTATAGGATGTTTTTTGCGCTGCGTCAAATTTTCTTTGCGATATTCAAACGCGTCGTGTTCCTTCTGAAAGGGCGCGATACTCAGATTTCTTGCCTACGATCAAAACAATCTGGAGACTCGAAGTGAATTCCGAAACGCGCATCGTCCGGTTGATGACGGTCAGAATCATCCCGTTCCTGGTCCTGCTGTATCTCGTGGCGTACGTGGACCGTTCCACGCTCGGCTTCGCCAAGTTGCAGATGAACGCCGACGTGGGCATCGGCGACGCGGCCTACGGCCTCGGCGCGGGACTGTTTTTCATCGGCTATTTCCTGTGTGAAGTGCCAAGCAACGTGCTCCTCGTGCGTTACGGCGCACGCCGCTGGTTCGCGCGCATCCTGATCACATGGGGGGCGATTACGGTTGCGATGTCCCTCATCAGCGGGCCTGTCAGCTTCTACGTCTTGCGCTTCCTTCTTGGCGCTGCGGAAGCCGGGTTTTATCCGGGCGTCGTGTTCTATCTGAGCCAGTGGTTTCCGGCGCGGCATCGCGGGAGGATCTTCGGCTTGTTCCTGTTGTCGCAACCGTTCGCGCTGATCATCACGGGACCGCTGGCCGGTGGGTTGCTCGGCATGGAAGGGGTCGCCGGCCTGCATGGCTGGCAGTGGCTCTTCATCCTGACCGGACTCCCGGCCATCCTGCTCGCGTGGCCTACCCTGCGCTTTCTCGCCGACACGCCGCAGGAAGCCAAGTGGCTTCCTGCCGAAGACCGCGCGTGGCTTGAAGCCGAACTCGATCAGGAACGGCGATCGGGCGCGCGTGCCAGCCATACTGACGTGTTGCGCACGCTGAAGGACAAGCGGGTTCTCCTGCTCGCGCTCTACTTCCTGCCGTATCCGCTTGCCGTCTACGGTCTGACCACGTGGCTGCCGACTATCATCAAGGCGTTCGGCGTGAGCAACCTGACGACCGGGTTCTTGTCGGCGATTCCTTTTATGTTCGCCGTCGCCGGCCTGCTGATCGTCCCGCGCCATTCCGATAAACACGACGAGCGGATGATTCATATTGCGTGTAGTGCGGGCTTGGGCGCGGTCGGATTGTTCGTATCGGCGGCCGCGCAATCGCATGTCGTGCAGCTTGGCGCGCTCTGCTTCACCGCGTTCGGCCTTTACGCAGCGCAGCCGATCTTCTGGACCTTGCCGAGCCGCCTGCTTGCCGGACCGGCAGCGGCGGCGGGGATCGCAATCATCAATTCGATCGGTAACCTGGGGGGGTATATCGGCCCGTTTGCGGTGGGCGCGATCAAGCAGTACACCGGCAGTCTCACTGACGGACTGTATTTCCTTGCAGGCGGCGTGTTCCTGCTCGGCGTGGTGCTGACGTTCTTGATCAAGGGGACAATCGAACAGCCCGGTCCCACGAAGACGACTGTGCTGACCGAATAACCGGGGACAACGGCAGTAGCACGGGCAGCGGGGTGTTTCATTCGACGCGCTTCGACTTGCGGCCCTGAAGCGGCCCGAGTGCGATAATCACCGGCTGTCCCCTGTCTTCCCCTGACTCCCGGAGAACCCCATGAGCCGCCTCGATAACCCCTTCCACGACCAGGAGGCCGGCAACGCCGACTCGACGCAGGATACGACCCGCATTGACGACGTTCGTATCGGCGCGGTGCGACCGCTGATCTCGCCCGCGCTGCTGCAGGACGAATTGCCCGTGCCGCCGGCGGTGCAGGAGTTGGTCGAACACAGTCGCGCGGCCATCGCGGATATCCTGCACGGCCGTGACGACCGGCTCGTGATTGTGGTCGGACCGTGTTCGATCCACGATCACGATCAGGCGCTCGCGTATGCGCATCGGCTGAAAGTTGCCGCCGATGAATTGCGCGATGATTTATTGATCGTGATGCGCGTGTATTTCGAAAAACCGCGTACCACCGTGGGATGGAAGGGTTACATCAACGACCCGCGCCTGGACGGCAGTTTCCGCATTAATGAAGGCCTGCGCCGCGCGCGGCAGTTGCTGCTCGAGATCAGCAGCATCGGCTTGCCTACAGGCACCGAATTCCTCGACTTGCTGAGCCCGCAATACATTGCCGACCTGATCGCGTGGGGTGCGATCGGCGCGCGCACGACGGAAAGCCAGAGCCATCGGCAACTGGCCTCGGGCTTGAGTTGCCCGATCGGCTTCAAGAACGGCACAGACGGCGGCGTGCAGATCGCAGCCGACGCGATCGTCGCGGCGCATGCGAGCCACGCGTTCATGGGCATGACGAAGATGGGCATTGCTGCGATCTTTGAAACCCGGGGCAACGACGACGCCCACGTCATCCTGCGCGGTGGCAAGAAAGGACCGAACTACGATAGCGAAGGCGTCGCCGCAGCATGCGCCGCACTGAAGGAAGTCGGACTGCCCGAGCAAGTCATGATCGACTGTTCGCACGCGAACTCAGGCAAATCGCACTTGCGGCAGATTGAAGTCGGCGCGGATATCGCACGGCAATTGTCGGGTGGCGAAAAACGCATTATCGGCGTCATGATCGAGAGTCATCTCGAGGAAGGGCGGCAGGATCTCAAGGACGGCGTGCCGCTGCGCTATGGCGTGTCGATCACCGACGCTTGCCTCGCATGGACGCAAACCGAACCCGTGCTGCAAGCGCTTGCCGGTGCGGTTCGCGACCGGCGCAAGCACTCGGCTTAATTCGGCTAGCCGCGGGGTTTAACCCCGGCTTGAGTCCGCTTGCCCGCTTGACCCGCACTCACCGGTAAAAAACGAACCCCTGTTCCGCACGGGTTCGTTTTTTGCGTTCTAAGCGGGGCGTCGCGTGGTGGATTTGTGTGATGGCCGGCAAACCGGGCACTCGGGAAAACGCGGCCCTTCCATAAAATTTCTTTACGCATAGACTTAATCGGTACTACTGTTCTGTCACGCTTTCGCATTCAATTGGCTTGTCGTCTTACAGCATTCGTTTTTTCGTAGTGAATCGCGGACCGGCTTCGTTCGATCCGTGCCAACAACGTACAACCGGGGGCGACACATCATGGCTGACACGAGTTACATGGCGCGCAAGACCGTTGCCGATATCGTCAAAAGCTCGGAAGGCGGCGAACGGCCGCTGGCGAAAACGCTTGGCGCGATCAGTATCACGGCCATGGGTATTGGCGCGATCATCGGCGCGGGGATCTTCGTGCTGACTGGGACGGCGGCCGCGCAATTTGCGGGACCGAGCATCATTTTGTCGTTCGTCCTGGGCGGTATCGCGTGTGCGTTCGTCGGGCTGTGTTATTCGGAACTCGCGGCCATGCTGCCTGTTTGCGGCAGCAGCTATACCT
>NZ_JBAUSA010000375.1:0-10668 GCF_049581465.1 Caballeronia sp.
GACGTACAGGTTGCCCTTGTGAATCAGGCCGGTGCGAATCGCGATGGCGAGATCCATCTCGCCGGTGAACGACAAGTAACCGCATGCGCCGCCGTACAGGCCGCGCTTCAACGGCTCCAGTTCATCGATGATTTCCATCGCCCGCACTTTCGGCGCGCCTGACAACGTTCCGGCCGGGAAAGTCGCGCGCAATACGTCGAAATTGGTCGTGCCGTCCTTCAGCTTGCCTTCGACCGAACTCACAATGTGCTGCACGTGCGAGTATTTCTCGATCACCATCTTGTCCGTCACGAGTACGGATCCGGTCTTCGCGATCCGGCCGACATCGTTGCGCGCCAGGTCGATCAGCATCACGTGTTCGGCGACTTCCTTCGGATCGTTCAGCAATTCGGTGGCGAGTTCGGCATCGCGCTCGGGCGTATTGCCACGCGGGCGCGTGCCGGCGAGCGGACGAATCGTCACGATGCGCTCGTCGCCGCGCTTTTCCTGGCGGACCAGGATTTCCGGCGATGCCCCCACTACATGAAATTCGCCACCGAAGTTGTAGTAATACATATACGGCGAAGGATTCAGCGAACGCAACGCACGATAAAGCGAGAGCGCATTGTCGCGGAACGGCTTCACCAGCCGCTGGCCAATCTGGACCTGCATCAACTCGCCCGCCGCGACATATTCCTTCGCCTTGCGGACCGCGTTGAGGTAATCCTCCTTCGCAAACTCGCGAAACGTCTCCGTGCGCACGCTTGCCGATGTCACCGGTGGTTGCACCGTCGCGCGCAGGCGCATACGCAGATCGCGAAGGCGCTGCTTTGTTTTCGTGAAGGCTTCAGGCACGGCCGGATCGGCGTAGACGATCAGATAAAGCTTGCCCGCGAGGTTATCGATGACAGCGACTTCCTCCGTCAGCAGCAACTGGATGTCGGGTAGACCAAGATCGTCGTGCGGCGCCGTATGAGCCAGCTTCTTCTCGATATAACGTACCGCGTCATAGCCGAAATATCCCGCCAGGCCACCGCAAAAACGCGGTAATCCCGGACGTTGCGCGACCTTGAAACGCTTCTGAAATTCTTCGATGAACGTAAGCGGATCCGCCTCGCTCCGTTCGATCACTTCGCCGTCCTTTACCACTTCCGACACGCCGTTTTGCACGCGAATCATTGTGCGGGCCGGCAAGCCGATAAAGGAATAGCGCCCAAAGCGCTCCCCCCCGACCACCGATTCGAGCAGGAAGGAGTTCGCCCCGTTGCGCTCGGTCTGAGCCAGTTTGAGATACAGGGAAAGCGGCGTTTCGAGGTCGGCAAGCGCCTCGGCGATCATCGGAATGCGGTTGAAACCTTCATTCACTAGCGATTGGAATTCGAGTTCGGTCATGTTCTGATCCTTTTCGTGCCGCTCGTTGGATTGCGCGACATCAGTGCATTGGGGTGCATATGGCGTTGCGACCGTGTTACCGCGTGACGCGAATTTCGCCGGGGCTTTTGCCGTACCCGGCGAAGCGTCGCGCGCCACTCCCGATTTTCGTCTCATGTGCGCATGCGTCGGATGCGAGTGTGATGAAAATTGGCGTAGCAAGCGATGCGATTCAGCAGGCACCGGTCAGACAAAAGGGCGAATTCGGAGCGCGGAGGGCGCAGCGAAACAAAAAACGGTTGCCGAAGCGATGCTTCGGCGATCCTCAGGCGAGGTTAGCGCGACCAGCGACGCCAGGGCCAGGCTCCCCGGTCGATGCTGCTCAGACTCCGTTTTTTGTTCAGAAACATGAGGATTGAACTAGTCACTCGATATTGTCGCGCCGGCATCATCAGGCGCGGCGATGGTTGCTGCGATAGCGCGTGCGGCTGCCAGCAGGGAAGAAACTATACCATCGGATTTTACCGAGTGCACGGATTTGCCATGGTTGTAGCCGTAGGGTACGGTGAGCGTCGCCATGCCTGCTGCGCGGCCGGCCAGCGCGTCATTCTCGGAGTCCCCGATGGCGACGGTTTCACGTGGCAGCACGTCGAGCCGCTCACACGCGACAAGCATGGGCATGGGTTCCGGCTTTTTCTGCGCGACGGAATCTCCGCCTAGAACGACCTTGAAATATTCAGCCAAGCCGAACTTGACCAGCAATTCCACGGCGAAGCGATGCGGTTTGTTCGTCACGCACGCAAGCGTCAAACCCAGTTCGCGCAGCGCTTTCAAGCCTTCCACGACTTCCGGGTAGACCGTTGCGTTTTGCCCATTGATGTGAGCGTATTCCATCTGATAAAAGGCCAGCGCGTCGTCGAACTTCGCGGCGGCTTCCATGGCGGAGAAACGTGCGGCCAGCACATTGCGGATCAGATTTTCCGAACCTTTGCCAACGTAGCCGATCACTTCTTCCCGATCCGTCGCCTTTGCGTTTATACGGATCAGCATGGCGTTTAACGCGACGGTGAAATCGCCGGCTGTATCGATCATGGTTCCGTCGAGATCGATGATCGCGGCTCGCAGCGTCTTGTTCGTGAACGCCGGAAGGTCTGCCGTGAGATCGCTCATTGGTCTTCCCCGGTATGGACTTTGGCGAGTTCCGCGCGCATTTGCGCGATGACATCGTGGTAATTGTGGTGGCCGAAAATCGCCGATCCAGCCACGAACGTATCCGCTCCGGCTTCCGCTATCTCCCGGATGTTGTCGACTTTGACCCCGCCGTCCACTTCCAGGTGAATCTCGCGACCGGTCCGCTCGCAATACTCGTCGATACGCCGACGGGCCTCTCGTAACTTATTAAGCGCTTCAGGTATGAACGATTGCCCACCGAATCCGGGGTTCACCGACATGATCAGAATCAAGTCGACTTTGTCCATGACGTGATCGAGATGACTGAGCGACGTCGCCGGGTTGAACACGAGGCCGGCCTTGCAGCCGTGATCCCGGATCAGTGACAGCGTACGATCGATATGATCCGAACCTTGTGGATGAAAACTGATCACATTGGCACCGGCTTTTGCGAAGTCCGGCACGATCCGGTCGACCGGGCGCACCATCAGGTGCACGTCGATCGGCACGTCGGTATGCGGGCGAAGCGCCTCGCAGACCATTGGGCCGATCGTGAGGTTCGGCACGTAATGGTTGTCCATCACATCGAAGTGGATCCAGTCGGCACCGGCCGCCACTACATTGCGAACTTCCTCGCCGAGAATGGCGAAGTCGGCGGACAAAATGCTGGGGGACAGGCGGAATTGCGTCATGACGTCGGCCGGTAGCGAACAGGAAACTCATTTTACCGTGTGATGCGGGTTTTGACCGCTGGCCGGGCGGCTAACGCTGACGCGCTCGCGCTTCGGGCGGAGCGTGCCTGCCGGACGCCTGTTGCGGGTACCCGCAGCATAAAGGAGAATGCGTCACCGAACGTTCACGCAACCGGGCCGTCCCGGGTCGTAGTGCATTGTCCTGCATTGTCCTTTGCGCGCCGGGTTCGAACCCGCGCAATACATTTGAATTGGAAAAGCGATGAGCCAGTATGAATTCAGCGTATCGGCTGAAACGCGATACCTTCCCGAGCAATCAGATCCGGACGCGCATCAGTACGCGTTCGCGTACACCTTGACTATTCGCAACACCGGTGAGATCGCGGCGCAACTCATTTCGCGCCACTGGATCATCACCGACAGCGACAACGTGGTTCAGGAGGTCAAGGGACTGGGTGTGGTGGGCAACCAGCCTTTGCTGCCGCCAGGTGAAAAATTCGAGTACACCAGTTGGGCGGTCATCGCGACGCCGGTCGGCAGCATGCGCGGTTCCTATTTTTGCGTGGCTGAAGATTGCGAGCGTTTTGATGTACCCATTCCGGAGTTTTCATTGCATATGCCGCGAACGCTGCATTGAAACTAGGCGCGGTGTAACAAGCGCCTCTGCGTTTCCTAGCGTCTGTTTTTCTTCTTGCCCGAATTGGTCCAGACGACGATGAAAACAAGAAGGAAAAGCGCAACGAGCGACTCAAGCGCGAAAACAAGCATTGGGTATTGGTCGAATAGATCTGACATGGCGGCTCTCATCAAGAACGAACATTGTATGCGTTTCACCCGCTCTATCGCTCAAGCGGCGACTTGGGGCATTTCCCTCGCGGCTGCGGTCTTGCTCGCTTCGTGCGGGGGCGGTGCGATCAATTCCGGTTTGAATGCGCCGCCTACGGGCGCGCCGATTATCACCGGGCAGCGTGCAGTCGGGCGCATGACGGCAGTTAGCTGGCAGCAAGTTCCCGGCTGGCAGGACGATACGCTGCTCGGCGCAACCGCCGCGTTGCGTCAGAACTGCAGCCGTCTCGCGCAGCAGGCCAACTGGCGTCGGGCATGCGCGGCGGCCCAACAGCTTGATGACCTCGACATGACGGCGGCCCGTCAATTCTTCGAGGCGTACTTCACGCCATTTCAGTTTGCTAACACCGACGGGACGCTCGACGGTCTGGTGACCGGCTACTACGAGCCCCTGTTGCGCGGCTCGCGCACGCGACACGGGCAATATCAGTACGCACTGTACCGATGGCCGTATCGATTCAAGGCCGGTACGGCGCTCCCCGCGCGGGCACAACTCGAGAATTCGGGCGTGCTGAACGGCAACGAACTCGTGTGGGTTGATGATCCGATCGAGGCATTTTTTCTCCAGGTCCAGGGATCGGGGCGCGTCGTGATGGAGGATGGCACCACGATGCGCGTCGGCTTCGGCGGGACTAATAATCAACCGTACAAGTCGATCGGACGTGAGTTGCTGGATCGTCGCGAGCTGACGCCTGCGCAAGCCACGATGCAGGGCATCAAGGCATGGGCGAAGGCAAATCCGGCCCGCGTGGACGCATTGCTCGACGTCAATCCGCGTTTCGTCTTTTTCCGCGAGATGCCGGGAACGGAAACGCTTGCGGCAGGGGTGGGCACAGGACCGGTCGGCGCGCTCGGCGTGCCGCTCACGCCCGAACGCTCGATTGCCGTCGATCCGTCGGCCATACCGCTTGGCACGCCTGTCTTCTTACAGACGACGCGCCCATTGAGCAACGCGCCGATGAACCGGCTGGTGTTCGCCCAGGACACGGGTACCGCGATCAAGGGCGGTGTGCGTGCCGACTACTTCTGGGGACTTGGAGACGACGCGGGCGATCTCGCCGGACGGATGAAGCAAACAGGGCGGATGTGGCTGCTGTTGCCTAATTCGTAGCGAGGGCTCGGGATCGGCGCATGGCCGATCAAATCGTCTTCCGTCGATCGATCACCCGCCGCGCTTTCCCCACGGACCGCTCTATCCCGTTCACGCCGAGGACCGTAACGATCGCACTGACACCGATCAATGCCTTGATGTCGTAAGCAAGGGCGGCTTTCGCGTGATCGAGGACGCTGATATCGGGGGACGTTTCCGGACACGGTTCCACGTTGAGCGTCAGCACGTCGAGCGGGCCCTCTTTTGTCAGCACGATCTGGTAGTGCGGCGCGAGGGCACGTTGTTTCAGCAGCAACTCTTCTATTTGCGTCGGGAATACATTTACGCCGCGCACAATCATCATGTCGTCCGAACGCCCGGTGATCTTCTCCATGCGGCGCATGGTCCGCGCGCTGCCCGGCAAAAGCCGCGTCAAGTCGCGCGTCCGGTACCGCACGATCGGCAATGCCTCTTTGGTCAGCGACGTGAAAACCAGTTCACCCAGTTCGCCATCGGGCAGGACCTCGCCGGTTTCCGGATCGATGATCTCGGGATAGAAATGATCCTCCCAGATCGTCGGGCCGTCCTTCGTTTCAGCGCATTCCGACGCCACGCCGGGTCCCATTACTTCGGACAGACCGTAAATATCGACGGCATCAATACCCATCCGGTTCTCGATAGCCGTACGCATTTCGTTGGTCCACGGCTCCGCGCCGAAGATGCCAATGCGCAATGAAGAATCCGCCGGACGCAGGCCTTGGCGCTCGAATTCGTCGGCGATCGAGAGCATGTAGCTTGGCGTCACCATGATGATGTCGGGACGGAAATCCTGGATCAGCTGTACCTGCTTCTCGGTTTGGCCGCCGCCGAAAGGTATGACGGTCAAGCCCGCGCGTTCGGCGCCGTAATGAGCGCCGAGACCGCCGGTAAAGAGGCCATAGCCATAGCTGATGTGCACTTTGTCGCCACGGCGCGCGCCTGCAGCACGAATGGAGCGTGCGACCAAGTTCGCCCAGGTGTCGATGTCCTTCGCCGTATAACCCACTACGGTCGGCTTTCCTGTCGTCCCTGAGGACGCGTGAATGCGCGAAATCTGGTCATGGGGCACCGCGAACATGCCGTACGGATAGTTGTCGCGCAGATCCTTTTTCGTAGTGAATGGAAAGCGAGCCAGGTCCGCGAGCGTTTTGACGTCGTTCGGATGTACGCCCGCCTCATCGAATTTGCGGCGGTAAACCGGCGAATTTTCGTATGCGTGCGCGAGCGACCACTTTAGGCGTTCGAGCTGCAGCGCGATCAGTTCATCGCGGCTGGCCGTTTCGATTGGGTCGAGTGGAAGCGGGGTGGTCATCGAATGTCTCCTTCACGATCGTCATTTACTGGCCCGCGGCGAAGTTCGTGCGAGCCCCAATTGGGTTAGGTTAATCAGGCTTGCGAAGGAATCAGCGTCCCCTTTATCTGAGCCGATTTACCGCGAAACATAGCGACCGTTTCGTTGTCTCGATTCGTCACGCGGATATCGTAGATTCCGGTTCGCCCCGTCAGCGATTGCTCGATAGCCTCGGCGGTGAGTCGATCTCCACCTTGAACCGCGCGCAGGAATTCGATCGAACATCCAGACGCGACTGTGTTGATGTTGTATGAGTTACAGGCAAACGCGAATGTCGAGTCGGCAAGCGTGAAAATCAATCCGCCGTGGCAAATGCCGTGGCCGTTCAGGAAGTCGTCGCGCACGTTCATCTGCATGCGTGCATAGCCGGGACGCACTTCCTTAAGCTCGAGGCCGAGCGCGCGGCTACACGCGTCAGCTGAATACATGGCTTGCGCGGTCGCATCGGCAAGTTCTTCTGGCGTCATTTCGGCGTTCTCCGGGATTAAGGAATCGAGCTTCAAAGGCCTTTAAATCGAGGCGCCCGCTTTTCTTTGAAGGCGGCGACGCCCTCTGCATAGTCGTGCGACTCGCCGAGTTCACGTTGTGCGTCGCGCTCCAGGTCGAGTTGCTGGTCGAACGTATTGTTCGCGCTAGCCCGGATCGCACGCTTGATGGTTGCGATCGCGTTCGCCGGCTGCTGTGCTAGCTGCGCGGCGAGTTGCATTGCAGCCGCCTGCAAGTCCTGGTCGTCGACGACTTTCCAAGCCAGGCCCCACTGCTGCGCCTGCTCGGCGCCGAGTTTGTCGCCCGTAAGAGCAAGCCCAAGCGCGCGCGCCTCGCCCACTCGCCGCGGTAAGAGCCATGTCCCCCCGGAATCCGGTACAAGTCCGATCTTCACGAACGCCTGAATGAAACTGGCCGAACGTGCCGCGACGATGAAATCACAAGCCATGGCGAGATTGGCGCCAGCCCCAGCTGCCGTGCCGTTCACTGCCGCTATCACGGCTATGGGTAAAGCCTGGAGCCGCCGCACAAGCGGATTGAAGTAGCCATCGATCAACGCGCCCAGATCGGTCATTGCGCCAGGCGTGAAATCCAGGTCGGCGAGGTCTTGCCCTGCGCAAAACGCGCGTCCCGCACCTGTAATCACCAACGCGCGCGCATCGCTCGATTCGACTTGATCCAAGGCTTTGCTCAATTCTTCGTGCATGGACCGCGTGAAGCTGTTCAGCTTGTCCGGACGGTTCAACGTAAGCGTGGCGACGTGCGTGCCGTTGTCGAAGGTGAAGACGATCGAATTATCGTGGTCGGACATGGTGTCTCCGAGGGGCTACGGTGTGTAAATACGCATGCCTTCGATACTAATCGCGCGCCGGAGCACCCGCCATTCATCCGAATGGCCAATGCCTCCGGCGCGAGACCGGGCGATTCCTATGCCGTTTGGCTGACTGTTACCGGCGCCGTCTTTGGTGCAACATGCACTCGGCTTTGGACGACCCGGAAGCGATTCGCCACGAACGCGGCATCGGACAACGCCGCGTTCGCCGCGGGGTTTGCCCCCGTGCCGTGGAAGTCCGAGTAAGCCGCTGTCTGGTTAACAAAGACGCCGCTGGTCAGGTTGATCGAAAGCGCCACGCCACCGCGAATGGCTGCGTCGTGTGCTGCTTCAATAACTGGGTCGTCCATGCTGTAGACGGAGAAGGTGAGTGCGCCGTGCTCGGCCGCGATCGACGCAGCCAGGTCGAGCGAATGTGCTGTGGAATCCGTCGCGATCACAAAAGAGATCGGGCCGAACCACTCCTGCGTCAATTTGGTGGCGTCGGCAGTCGCATCAAGTTTCAACATAAGAGGCGTGCGAACGCGTGCATCGGGGAAAGCGGGATGAGCAAGAGACTGACTGTCGGTAAGGACTTCACCCAACTGCCGAGCGTCCGCGATGCGGGCCATCACGCCATCGTTCTGGATGGCGCCGGTCAGTTCGACCGCTCGAGCTGGGTCGGAGACAAGCTTTTCTACGGCGGCCGAGAGCGCCTTGGCTACGTCGTCGAAGCTCAAGTGTCCTTCACTCGAACTGATGCCATCACGCGGCACATAGATGTTTTGCGGCGCGGTGCACATCTGGCCGGAATACAGTGCAAGCGAGAAGGCAATGTTGCTCGCGACTGCCTTCATGTTGTCGACCGAATCGATGACGATCTGGTTGACACCGGCCTTCTCGGTATAGACCTGCGCCTGGTGCGCGTTACGCTCGAGCCAGGTACCGTTTTGTGTGCTGCCGGTGAAGTCGATCAGCTTGATCTCTGGACGCAACGCGAGGGCCTGGACGAGAGGGCCGTCGTTCGCTTCCGTGGCCAACAAAGTGACGACGTTCGGGTCGAAGCCGGCTTCGCGCAAAACTTCACGCGCGATCCGCACGGTGATTGCCAGCGGCAGGATGGCGCCAGGATGGGGCTTGACGATAACGGTGTTGCCCGTGGCGAGATCGGCGAACATGCCCGGATATCCGTTCCAGGTCGGAAACGTGCAGCAACCGAGCACGAGACCTGTACCACGCGGCACGACCGTGAAGCGCTTGTTCATCGCAAGCGGTGCGTTCTTGCCTTGCGGTTTTTCCCAATAAGCTTCGGCGGGAATGCGGCGGAGCTGGTCCCAAGCGTAGGTCACCGCTTCAAGCGCGCGATCCTGCGCGTGGGGTCCACCCGCTTGAAACGCCATCATGAAGGCTTGGCCGGTCGTATGCATGACCGCGTAGGCAATCTCGAAACTTGCCTTGTTTAGCCGCGCCAGGATTTCGAGGCATACACCCGTCCAGGCGTCAGGGCCGGCGGCGCGCCACCGGGGTTGAGCCGCTGCCGATGCCGCCAGCAAGGCGTCAGGGTCGGCTTTAGGATACGTAACGCCGAGCGTAATGCCGAAGGGCGATTTTTCGGCGCCGATGGTTTCGCCCGTCGTGGGTTGGTCGAGTTCGAACGTCCTGTTCAAGTGTGCTTTGAACGCCGCTTCGCCGTCCGCATTAGCCGTTTCGCCGTACACTTTGGGGCTGGGACCTTCAGGAAATGGGCTCCAGTAGCCTCGCGTTGCAATGGCCCCAAGCGCTTTGTCGAGCGTCGCTTCGTGCTTTGTGAATAGCGAATGTGTCATGTCGATGGAAATTAAGTGACGGGAGTTGACGGTCGATCAATTAATTGACCGACCGGTTGGTTTATCAATGGTAGCATTTATTGAGACAGGTGCGCGACCCGTTTCGCGCAATTTCATCCAGGAGGAGTGAATGGTTTTCGAGAATCTGTTGACTGAGGTGCGTGGGCGAGTCGGGCTAATTACGCTGCACAGGCCGAAAGCGCTCAACGCGCTCAACGACGCCCTGATGGACGAACTCGGTCTTGCGCTGAAGCAATTCGACGGCGACGAAGACATCGGCGCCATCGTGCTCACCGGAAGCGAGAAAGCGTTTGCGGCCGGAGCGGATATTGGAATGATGGCCGGCTACTCTTATATGGATGCGTTCAAGGGCGACTACATCACGCGCAATTGGGAGACCATTCGCACCATCCGCAAGCCGGTCATCGCTGCGGTGGCGGGCTTCGCGCTCGGCGGAGGATGTGAACTTGCCATGATGTGCGACATCGTCATTGCCGCGGACACCGCGAAGTTTGGGCAGCCCGAGATCAAGCTCGGCGTGATTCCTGGTGCGGGCGGGACGCAGCGATTGCCGCGAGCTGTATCGAAGGCGAAGGCAATGGATATGTGCCTGACCGCGCGTTTCATGGACGCGGACGAAGCGGAGCGGGCGGGATTGGTGTCGCGCGTAGTACCGGCCGCGCGCTTGATCGACGAAGCGATGGAAGCAGCAACGATCATCGCGAGCTTTTCGCTGCCCGCCGTGATGATGGCCAAGGAGTCGGTTAACCGCGCATACGAATCGACGTTAGCCGAGGGTGTGCACTTTGAGCGCCGTATGTTTCATTCGCTCTTTGCCACTGAAGATCAAAAGGAAGGCATGGCTGCCTTTGTCGAGAAGAGGAAGCCGGTTTTCAAGCACCGTTGAAGATTATTCGATCAAACCCCTTGCGCGAAGTTGGCAGGAGCACTAGAATTCGGCCTCTTCGCTTCTGGGTGAGGCGAAGAGAAGTGGGAATGTGGGGTGT